>CAZJYF010000301.1:1775-5197 GCA_964549665.1 uncultured Saprospiraceae bacterium | reverse complement strand
TCTTCCCGATGAAATTGCTCTCCTTTTTCCAGAATCAATTCTTTGAATTGTCGAAAATAATCGAGTTTGGAAGGTTCTGTAAATGCTTGATAACCAAAAAAGTAAACTCCAATGGTTGGAATGCTATGCAGGTTTTTACGCTTCACGAAAGAAATGATTTCTGACAAAAATCCAAAGTCGTATTCCGTTTGGGAAACGGCTTGGTGGGAAAGGGAAAGACAGGCGTGGCGCAGTTTCCGGGAGATGTAGGCAATGTCCAAATTGTCGGAAACCGCCTGCAGATTCACGTCATTCATACGGTTGTTCACCGAGGCAAAGTGATATTTTTCCAAATGAAGGCGATACGCATCCTCGTAAGAATCGGCATCGCAGCAAAGGCGCTTTTTTTGTAGGCTGACCACTTCTTTGAGGCATCGTTGGGAATGGGCAGGCAGATCGCGTTTCCGGTAAATTTCGGCAAGCCGAGTTTTGGTTTTCACTTCCTCTGAGAGCAGTTCTTTCACAAGAAGGTATCGCTCCATTAGTTTGAACAGAAAGCTCATGATGAGTCTCACTTTGTGGTCGTCATAATCGCCTTTTTGCCTGTCATAAACTTGGAGAAAAACCTGTCGTTTGGTTGGAACGACCTTATGAAGCGTCAGGCATTCCACGAGATAATCGTACAACTGAACGACATCTTCCCGTTGATTGAAAAAAGGAGAGCGGGTGAATTTTCGGAATTCCCGCATTTCCTTTTTGCAAAGCGTTTCTAGAAGTACCCAAAGGCGGCTATCTTTCATAGTGAGCAGTTATTACGGCAAGTGAGCTAGTAAATAATAGTCGGCACTTTCCAAGAGGTTTCAACCCCTTGTGTTGCATGAACAAGGATTTGAAAACCCATCGAAGAAAAATGTCGATTAATTATTGCAATTTATTTATGATTTATAAAATAAAAAATATTTAAGACAAAAAAACATTGAAATGCTTTTTTTTATTGAGCTAATTTAAAATTTTTATCAAAAAATGATTTACAAACTTACATATTTGTTATTGATTTGAAAGGCGAATGTTATCATTTTTGTATCGTAGAATTATTTTTAGAATAAAAACTTCTCCCATGCCAAGACGGAACATCCAAAACTTTAGTGTGGCGATGACTTCAAGTCACCTCCTCCCTTCGCCCATATCACGTCGGAAAATTCAAAACCCGTCAATTTTTGGGAAATTTTTTCGCTATTTTGAATGGAAAAATGGCCTGGCAATTCAGGTTGTTGCCGCTCTTTTTTTCCTTCCCACACTGCTGCAGGGGCAGGAATTGGTTTCCGGCCGAATAACGAACGAAGATGGCGTACCCCTCCAAGGTCTTGAACTTCGATTCTTGAGTGGTACCGGTGAAGCGGAAACAGTAGTGACTGACGTGGATGGGCGTTATGAACTTATCTTCGATTCAATAGCGGGATATGATTTGGCATTAACCTCTGATGTAGGTCCTTTGGACGGGGTTACCCCTGTTGACATTTCTTTGATACAAAGCTTCATCGATGGCACTCAGATCTTTGATTCTTTTTATAAAATTTTTGCTGCGGATGTCAATAATACAGGAACCGTTACCACAAGTGATATAGTTATGATTTCCGATTTAATAGCTCAAAATATTGATCATTTTCCAAGTAACATATCCTGGCGATACTTCCCCAATGACCTTGTTTTTCCTGACCCTGGAGAGTTATCTCCTCCACCCTTCCCTCCAATTCCCGAAGTCCTAAACATCAATAACCCCACCACCGATATAGATTTTATTGCCGTTAAAATGGGAGATGTAAATAACTCTGCAACAGGCAATTCTTCTTCGGCAGAAAATGGAAAAATATACGGCAACGTTTTTTGGGATCACGCCCTCGACTGTACTTTTGACAGTGGCGAAAATGGCTTGGAAGATTGGTTGATTTCAGCATCAAACGATGCCGGAACATGGTATCGCACTTCTGGCAATCAAGGTGACTTCTTCATGTCCGTCCCTCCTGGCATTTACGAAATTACGATCATCTCTCCAAACAACCTTTGGCAAGCTTGTCAAAATGGATTCAATATTGAGATTGATACGATGCAGGAAGTAGTACTCCAGTTGCCCGTTCAAGCGGTGGAAGATTGCCCACTTCTCGAAGTGGATATTTCAACGGCATTTCTTCGGCGGTGCTTTGAGAGTGATTATGTCATTCAATTTTGCAACAAAGGCACAATAACTGCCGAAGGTGCTTTTGTCGAAGTCGAATTCGATGAATTTCTGACGGTCAACAGCAGCACCCTCCCGTGGAGTGGCATAAACGGCACGACCTACACCTTTGATTTGGGGACTATCGCTGCGGGAGAATGCGGAAGTTTTCAGGTGAATGTGACGACGAGTTGCGTTGCTGTTTTGGGGCAAACACATTGCACCACCGCCCACATTTTTCCAGATTCCCTTTGCAGCCCCCAAAACCCGCAATGGGACGGCGCCAACCTCAGCGTAAGTGGACAATGCGACGGCGATTCAGTCTTTTTCAAGATTCTCAACACGGGGCAAGACATGACGACCCCTGTTCAGTTTATTGTCATCGAAGATGTGATGATTCAATTGACTTCCGACCCCTTGCTATTGGGAAGTGGCCAATCTACCATAATTTCATTGCCGGCCAATGGTTCCACTTGGCGGGTGGAGGTGCCGCAGGTTGCCTTTCACCCAGGCAACAGCATGCCAAATGCGACGGTCGAAGGATGTGGCACTAACGGAAACGGTACTTTTAGCTTGGGTTTAGTGACTCAGTTTCCGCAGGATGATGCGGATTCTTTTATCGGAATCGATTGCCAGGAAAACGTCGGTTCAATCGACCCCAATGATAAAAGAGCTTTTCCGAAAGGCGTTTGCACTGGAAATCTCATTAATTCAAATACCGACATCGAATATCAAATCCGCTTTCAAAACACGGGCACGGATACTGCTTTCAAAGTGGTGGTCAGAGACACTCTCTCTCCTTTTTTGGATGTGACTACAGTGTTGCCGGGGGCTTCGAGTCATTCGTATGATTATGAAATACTCGGGCAGGCAGTGGTTCAATTTACTTTTGAAAACATCATGCTGCCCGATAGCAATGTGAATGAAGAAGCCTCGCATGGATTTGTAAAGTTCCGGGTATCGCAAAATGCAGATAACATTGCGGGGACATTTATCGAAAATCGGGCATCCATCTTTTTTGATTTCAATGTGCCCGTTGTCACAAACACCTACGTCCACTCAATCGGTGAAGGTTTCATAGAGCCTCCTTCAGGCGATCTTTCCGTTTCTGGCACGATTATAAAAATGGACGGCGCACCATTGGAAAATGTTCAGGTATCGTTGACCAATAATTGTCAGGCATTTACAGATGAAGACGGTTTTTATCTTTTTACACAATTGGAAGAAGGGC
>CAZJYF010000301.1:0-1675 GCA_964549665.1 uncultured Saprospiraceae bacterium | reverse complement strand
CAGGCATTTACAGATGAAGACGGTTTTTATCTTTTTACACAATTGGAAGAAGGGCAGAATTATCTATTATCCCCAAGAAAAGGCAATGATTCCGATGGCGTGAATGTGTTGGATCTAATAAAAATGAGAAACCTCCTTTTACAATTTGATTCTTTTGATTCTCCCCTGCAATTTTGGGCTGCCAATATTAATAATAGCGGGTATATTTCTACCTTTGATTTGCTGCTTGCGAGGGAGATTTTGTTTGGCAGGTTAGATATTTTTAGTATTGATCAACTGTGGTCATTTGTGCCTGCCGATTTCAATTTTCCGCCAAATATTCCACCAACCCAGTCTTTTCCCGAAACTATTTTTCTGGAAAATTTGGTCAAAAGTGCTGAAAATCAAGACTTTATTGCGATAAAAAAAGGAGATGTCATTTCCGAAAATGATGTTCCCGTACTTTCCACCAATCCGAAATTTAAGCTGGCTGATGTCAATACCTGCGATGAATTTGTCCGTATGGCTTTGACCATAGAGGATTTTACAGAAATTATTGGTTTTCAATTTGGTCTTACCTGGGACTCAGAATTACTGGAGTATTTGGGTTTTGAAGAGAACGATTTGGTCAATTCCAGTGCTTCTACCAAGGCAGACACATCGAAGATTGAAGAGGGATTCCTTCCTTTTGTATCTTTCGAACAAGATTCAATGAGTTTGACCTTGCCGGACAGCACTGTCCTTGTAACTTTCCACTTCAAAGTAACCGGAGAAATCGGCGACCAAATTGACGTCAAATTTGACGATGTGCAATTTGATGCCATGGCAATTGGAAGTCCTTTAGGGTTGACCAATCCGGTTTTCGAAGATGGTTCTGTATCCATCGTTGGAGATCACAACATTGCAGCAGTGATTAATTTGGTTCAAAATGTTTCCTGTGCAGGAGGGGCTGACGGTGCCATTGACATTTCTGCCACCGGCGGCAATCCGCCCTTTGAATTTAGTTGGAATAACGGGGCCTCAACGGAGGATTTAGAAATGCTCGAAGCAGGTTCATACACCGTCACGATAAGTGCACCAAACATTTGTGATTTGGTGATGAACGTTGATATTTATGAACCGGATTCTTTGAAAATCAATCAATTAGAAGTTGTTCACGCGAGCGCTTCCGATGCTTCTGACGGGTCTATTTTTATTGGAGAAATTTCAGGGGGTGTTCCACCTTACGAAATATTGTTGGATGGTGCCGAGGGTGGTCCTCTATTCCAAAATCTGGCTCCCGGAGAGTATTCCGTGACCATCCTCGATGCCAATGATTGTGTTTTGGAGGAAACAGTTGAGTTGAGTTTCGAGACGGCTGTCACTGGTTTCGAAACGATAGGAATCAAAACCGCGCTTCAGCCAAATATAATTGACAACCATGCCACCGCCTACCTGCTACTCGAATTGCCGAAAGGGGAAGAATTGGAGTTGAAATTGTTCGATACGACTTCCAAATTATTACAACAGCAAGCCGTCTATTTTGAAAAAGGAGAATCTGTTTTTCAGGTTCAGGCACCTGAATCACCGGGCTTGTACTTCTTGCAGGTGGTCACCAAAACAGGGCATTTTGTCATCTTCAAATTGGTGGTTTTTTAAGCATGCTTTGAATTCAAATACTTCCCAATTCAACGAATCGGGAAGTATTTGTTTTGAC
>CAZJYF010000300.1:3844-5216 GCA_964549665.1 uncultured Saprospiraceae bacterium | reverse complement strand
TACTTTTGTGGCAGTGGTAAGCGTAGCGGTTCTGTCGATTATTTTCAGGGTATAATTAAACCCTTTCCCATCCTCAACCTTATGCTCCCATTTGACTGGCAAATTTTTGCCGGTTATTATTTTTTCCCCTTCAATCGGATTTATGATGGAGGGGGCGGCCAGTATTCCGGGTTCTTCATTTATTACATCGTTTCCATATTTAAAAATAACGATCTCACTATGTCCCCCAAACTGATACGCTACCTGGTTTTGCGGATCCACAGCCGTAATTCGGGCGGCATATTCATGCCCTTTCACCAATGGCAGTTCGACATCATTTTGAATGAATTTAAAACGGGTCGCCCCCAACTCTTCTTCAAAGTCCGCTACAATGCCCGGATCGAGCATGGCATTCTGAACGTTTTTAATGTTTTGCTCCGTGATATCGATGAGCTTCAATTTGTATTCCGTTCTCGACAAGGCTTCCGGGTCGGTCAGAAAATGACTCCACATCAAATTGATATTTCCAATGGCATCTACTATCTCGCCATCCACCGGCTGGTCAATGATGGGTCTTTCGGGAAAGGTTATTTCAAAATCGAAGCATCCATTACCTTCCGGGTCGGAGATTGCTTCCATCAGGGCATTGAAAGCAAAAAGGCAGAGTTTGTAATTTCCTTCCGGCAATTGGCGGTTGAGAAAGATAGCTTGCCTTTGCGCCGACGAAAGACCGGTGGTCTTAAAGTCACTCTCCGAAAGGTCTGAAAAAATGTCGCTGATATCGGAGGGGGATAGTATGGTTAAACCCGGTGCAAAAGTGATGCTTTGGGCTAATGCTTTATCGGTGGTAACACTCAGCCTGCCCGCATCATCTGCAAACCGGACTTGAAAAAAGGCTTCTACCGGTTGTAAACTTGTGTTGGACACCTGTACGATTCCCTGCTCGAGTTTATCCACGTAGGCATCAAAATTTACCGGGTAAGGTGGGGGTACCATCAGGTTCACATCCAAGACGTAATCCTGTGCCGTCATTGAAAAGGTAAAACACGCAATTTTTAAAAAAGCGAGGATTCTAATAATTGTTTTGCTCATGATCCGACGATTATTTTTTGGTGGAAAATTGATAGGAAATTTTGGCGGTGCCCCTGTATTCCTGATAGGATAATACTTTCGAGTCGCGCACAAGGATATTGGCATTGAGACCGATATTAATTTTTTTCTTTACTTTATAATTGAGTCGAAGATTACCGGTGATGGTGCTCCCGTCCTTTTCTTTATTGATAAAATTTTGGGTCAAACCAATGTTGGTCGATACGGAAAAAAGCTTATTGAACATCTTTTTACTGAAAGTCAGGTTCCCGCCAATCCGGGTATTTTCAATGGCCGATATGAC
>CAZJYF010000300.1:0-3744 GCA_964549665.1 uncultured Saprospiraceae bacterium | reverse complement strand
GTGGCATTTAGGATTTTTCTTCTCCGGGTGGTAGCTCTCAATTTGTTCAGATTGTTTTCCTGAATACCTCCGGAACCTCTGAACTTGATTTTATTTTTCAATAATGAGAAATTCATCTTTAGTTGCAGGTTGTGGTAATCCTCTTGGAAATAATAGGTTCCAAGGCTTTTGTACAAAGGATCTATTCGTTTATAGGCTGCCCCGAAACCGAATTTTTTAAACTTAAGATTTATGGAAGCATCTCCAGCAAACTGGAGTTTGGTGGAAAGGTTGGTTGTTATTATTTTATTCTCTCGGAGCAGGCTGGGACTTTCGCTGCCATTCCCAAAATCCACTTGATTTAGTTGATTACTCGTGAAGGCACTTGCGGCTGCATTTGCCTTGATGGTTAAATGTTTAAAGAATGATAATCCGAAAGCAGACCCGATGACTACATTCTCTTCGGGTTTAATCAAATTGGGATCTATGGCGCTTAAATCTGAGCCTTGAATATCGTCTTTGGCTTTGAAAAAAATGAGGTCTAAATAATTTTTGGAGGACCCATAACCAATCAATCCGGCGATGGCTTTCCTTTTAAAGGATGGAAGGATTTCTGTTCCGGATATTAAGGTGTCAATCTGGGCAAGCGGGTTTTCCAGGTTTCCAAAAGCAGCTTTAAACCTAAATTTTCCCGGCGTCAATTGAATACTTGCCCCCGTAAAGTATTGACCCGACAAAGTATATGGACTTAGATTAAGGCTCGTGTTGCCAATACTCACCGAAATCCATTTATACGTTGGATTTAGGGTGAACCGTTGGAAGGGTTTAGATGCGCTGCCCTTGTGATCCCTGTATGAAAAGCTCAAAGGAATGTCAACTTCATAAAAGGAGAAGGTAGGATTGGCAACTATATAATAAGCAAATGGACTTCGGTTGTTTTCTCTATCCACCGACTTAAAAAAAGAGGATCCCACAGATATGTTACCGCTGAGGACGAAGGGGTCTTTATCTTTAAGATTGTCGAGGTTTTGTCCGAAGCCAGCCGTTGCCAAAGCGACCATAACAAGTATTGCCGGTAAAGTTTTCATTTGGTGTATGTTTTTACGTCTTGGAAGTTGGAAATCTATTCTCTCACACTCGGTCCATTTGCATAGAGCGGCTTATAAAAAAAAGAAGTGTAAACCACTTATCCAGGCAACTGATGCAGGCCAAAAACACCCACCTAAACCGTTCCCTGGAATTATTTAAGCGAAAAAAGAATAGGTATATGAATTTTTTTCGCTCCCTCGTATTTATCCCCCCTTATGTCAATGGCATCAATGCTTTTCATAGCTTCCCAAACCGCATTATCAAATATTGGTGAAGGGCTCTTTACGATTCTTGCTTGCTGTATCTTCCCATATTCCGATATGGACACTTCTAAAACCACAGTGCCTTCGATACCATAGGCAATCATAATTTCGGGAAACTCGATATTTTTGGCGAAATGGTCTTTGAGCCATGTGATTGCGGATCGACTATGCTCGACCGAGTAGTCGTAAGCATCGGCACCGGAAAGTGAATTCGCCATAACCTTGCCTTTTAAAACCGGACCATTATTTTGTGTTTGTGCATAACAGAGGCTAGAGGCTAGGATAATGATGGCAATGGTGTAAATGGATTTCATGATAAAAAAATTTATTAGTTAATAAATTTGTTAGGGTGCAAAAGTAATTGGGTTAATCAGCCCCTGAAATGGGGCCTTGGGAGGAATGGAGTAGGGTCACGGCCCCAATAGGCACTACTTCTTTTCTTAATAATTTTCGTTGCAATTTTTAAATGGAAATCAGAATATGATGATAAGGATTAGTGATTCATTAGAGAATTTTGATATCAGGTTATAGGAATTGATGCCAACCGTTTAATTTCATTGCTTTTTCCAGTATTATGATTGCGAAGCAAATCGCCTGAAAAATCTATTAAAAGTTGGATAAACGGCATTATGGATAACCCTTACGGTCTTTATCTTCCGGATAATTTTTTATCTTTACTGGGCATAGGTGGCCCCAAACAGGCCCACGCCAAATGAAAGGCACCTTTTTTTGTGGCAATCGGGAACAACCTTATCAAAACCTCTCATTTTATAACCTTAAATACCAGCGCTTGGATTTCAGTTACTGGCTTTATAGATATTTGCTTTTAATAAATTTTTCAAAGGCCAAAGCAAGACTTGGCCTCCTTTCTATTTTCCTGACGCTATGTGTACCCTTCTTAACATTCTGCCAACCACATCAGTATTTTGAAAACCCAACCATAATTGATCCCAGCAATGGTATAGTCGTTGGGGATATCACTTCGGTCGTTGTGGATAGTTCTGGTTTCCTTTGGATTGCAGGGGAAGAAGGCCTGCAACGATTTGACGGCAATCATTTCAAATTGTATTTACACGACCCAAAAGACAGCTTGTCTTTGATTGGAAACAACATAAGGCATTTGTTTTACGATGAGGAGAAGAATCAAATGTGGATTTGTACCTGGGACGGAGGAGGTTTTAGTATCCTGGACCTGACGACTGAAAAATTCAAAAATTATATCTACGAGCCAGGCACCCCCGGCGGGATTACAGAAGATGATTTTTACTGGACCTACAAAGATAAATTCGGAAACTACTGGATAAGCGTCGCTACCAAGGGTCTCCTAAAATACTTACCTGAATCAGATACTTTTGAACCCTACTCCTATCAACTGCTTCCAACAGAATCAGATTTAAACACCAACACGGTCAATCGATTTCAAAGTAAGGCAGCGGATGTCTTCAATGACTCTTTGCTGTGGATTGGTACAAGTGCCGGGCTATTGAAATTCAATGTAGTAAGCGGTCAATTTAAGAGGTACTCCATGGATTCGAACTATGTACTGGGTCAGCAAATCAGGTCTGTTTTTTGCCATCAAAACAACAGCATTTATGTCGGCACCTGGGGTGCTGGACTTTTTTGTTTCGACCCTTCATCTGGGCATTTCTCGAAATGCAATCTGGCAGGTCATTCGAAGAGCGGAACCCCTAGCAACAACATAGCGGGTATTGCAACAAAGTCCAAAGGACAACTTTGGATTACATCCAAAGCTGGAATGGCAGCCTATGACATTTCAAAAAACAAGGTCATAAAATCCTGGCTGAATGACCTGCCTTATAAAAAATTGTATGGGGTTCTTTATGCCGACAAAAAAGGAAGAAAAATGGTCTGGCATGACCGTTCTCTTTTCATTTATGACCCCATAAGGCAACAAATAAAACCCTACCGCTACACGCCACCGAATGAAGAATTCAATTTTATCGTCCGCCAGGTAGTGGAAGATGATGAAACGGGTGATTTGTGGGTGGCTGCCCAATTTTCTGAAGGTCTTTACCGGGTTGATCTTCGTACGGGAACATGGGAAGTCTTTCCCCCACCAAAAACATACTTTCATCAAAGAGAGAATTTTAATTGTTGGGATGTCCTGAAAACTGCAAAAGGTGAATGGCTGGTTTTGGAAGCCTCAACGATTTACAAACTATCTGTGGAAGAAAAAAAATTGGTTCCATGGGAGATGCAACCCAAGGTAAAAGGGGCCGACTTCAAACGTATGATCGAGGATTCCAAAGGCAATATATGGATCGGGAGCAACCAGGAAGGTATATTCAAAATTGACCCCAATGAAAAAACTATCCGGCAATTCAAACGAGAACTGACAGGAGCTGACAAGCCACATCCCGGCGCGGCATGGGACTTAAAGGAAGATCGCAAC
>CAZJYF010000299.1:0-5261 GCA_964549665.1 uncultured Saprospiraceae bacterium | reverse complement strand
TTTTATTTGGTTTTAAATATGTAACTTGATAAGAAGGGAAAGATAAAAAGATTCTGTCTATTTGTGGCGGTGGTAAGAAATTAAAGCTTCGGCCTGGATTTTATTGCAAAAGAAGCCGAATATTCCAAAAGTGGTATTTATTTTGCACCTTCTTTGAATTTCATTTTAAATAAATACTTAAATTGCTGAAAACGAATAAATTATAAAATGGACGATTCCAAAAAAAACACCGCCATTCTCCTGATGCACTGTCCTGACCAAAAGGGTTTGGTGGCGGCAGTGACTGATTTTTTGTTCAAAAATAATGGAAACATCATTGACCTGAACCAACATGTGGACCAAAAAATTGGGCGCTTTTTTATGCGGGTGGAATGGGAGTTGGCAAATTTTGCCATTCCCGAACAAAAAATCGATGACTTCTTTGGCACCCTGGTGGGGAATAAATTTCAAATGCTGTGGCAACTGCATTTCACCAAACGAATACCCCGAATGGCCATTTTTGTTTCCAAAATGTCGCATTGCCTGTACGATATTTTGCAGCGCTACATGTCTGGAGAATGGGAGGTGGAAATACCCCTTATTGTCAGCAATCATTCCAATTTGGAATCCATTGCCAAAAGGTTCGACATTCCCTTTCACGTCTTTCCCATTTTGAAGGATAACAAACTCGAACAAGAAAAAAAGGAACTGCAACTATTGAAAAGCCAGGGAATAGATTTTGTCGTTCTCGCCAGATACATGCAAATTTTGAGCGACCAGTTTCTCCAAGAATTCGAAAATCGAATTATTAACATCCACCATTCCTTTTTACCCGCCTTTGCAGGGGCGCAGCCCTATCACCAAGCTTTCAAACGGGGCGTGAAAATTATCGGTGCCACCAGCCATTACGTGACCCTTGACCTGGACGCCGGACCTATTATTGCCCAGGATGTGGAGCGCATAACGCACCGGGATAGCATTGCCGATTTGATTCGCAAAGGGAAGGATTTGGAAAAATTGGTCCTTTCGCAGGCCATTTGGATGCACCTTCAGCGAAAAATTCTTCCTTTCGACAACCGTACAATCCTTTTCTGAAAATAGTGGTTTTTGGTTGCGGTGGAGTTAGCAAGAGTGCTGCCATCCCATTTAAACTTTCTCGTTTTAAAGACTTTTATTTTTCCGAAATTTCAACTACCTTGCATTAGGTAATGACAAAAGTTGTCATTCGAAAACTACAACCGCACGAGTGCAAAATTAAATGTTTTGACTCAACATTACACACATTGAGGATTGACTTGGAATGAGACTAGGGCGGGCCCCAACCGTCGACTTGTCCGGTTTCTTCCCGTCCCGAAAAACCGGGATGGCAAAGAACAAGGGGATTACCAAAATCATTTCGGCTGCCTCATCCATGAATTTCTGGGGTCAAAAACGCCTCATGTACTTGTGTGGTTTTTTTATTTTTTCCCGCCTTCCTCACAGAAGAGTTGTTGAGAAGCCAAGACCATCTCAATCGCTCATCAATTCCCCATAAACCTCATCAAAATAAGGACGTTCTAAAAAATCAACCATAATATCTCGCAGCCCTCGAACCCCTGAATCCGCTATCCTTTCAACTGCGCCAAACCCGCCAAATCAAGGATGAAGGAATACTCCATTGCCGTCTCCCGGTAGCGGCGAAAGCGGCCCGATTGGCCGCCGTGTCCGGCGTCCATGTTGGTGTGAAGCACCAACGGATTGTGGTCGGTTTTCATTTCCCGCAACTTGGCGACCCACTTCGCCGGTTCCCAATATTGCACCTGTGAGTCGTGCAAACCGGTGGTGACCAAAAGGGCGGGATAATCTTTGGCTTCCACATTGTCGTATGGCGAGTAGGACTTCATATAGAAATAATATTCCTCGTCTTTGGGATTGCCCCATTCGTCAAATTCGCCCGTCGTGAGCGGGATGCTTTCATCGAGCATGGTGGTGACGACATCAACAAAGGGAACCGCCGCAACGACTCCTTTCCAAAGGTCGGGACTGAGGTTTAGCACGGCACCCATCAGCAATCCGCCGGCGCTTCCGCCCATGGCGAAGAGGTTGTCTTTGCTCGCGTAATTTTGGGAAACCAAAAATTTGCCGCAGTCTATGAAGTCGGTGAAGGTGTTCATCTTCTTTAACTTTTTGCCATCCTCGTACCACGAACGTCCCATTTCCTGCCCCCCTCTGATGTGGGCGATGGCATAAACGAAGCCTCGATCGAGCAGACTTAGCCGCACCGAACTGAAGGAAGGGTTCATGCTGTACCCGTAACTTCCGTAACCATACAATAAGCAAGGCGCCTTGCCGTCTTTTTTCACCCCTTTCCGGTAAACCAGCGAAATTGGGATTTTCGTGCCATCCTTCGCTGTCGCAAAAAGGCGCTCCGATTGATAGTTTTCCGATTTGAAATCGCCTACCACCTCCTCTTGTTTCAGGAGCGTTTTTTCGTTGGTCTTCATGTTGTAATCGTAGATGGTATTCGGTGTGGTCATGGATTGATAACCGATGCGAAGTATGTCCGTGTCAAATTCGGGATTGGTCTCCGTGTAGGCTACGAAGGCATCTTCACCGAATTCAATGTAGTGCCCGTCGCCTCCTTTCCATGGGCGCACTCTAATTTGTCGGATGCCGTTGACGCGCTCCTCTAAGACAAGGTAATCATTGAAAAGCTCCATGCCTTCCAACAGCACGTCTTTGCGGTGCGGAATCACCTCCTTCCAGTTTTCCTTGCTGGTAGCCGTTTCGGGCGTTACCATCAGGCGGAAGTTTTTGGCGTTGAGGTTGGTGCGAATGTACCAACGATTGTCGAAATGGGCGATGTCGTATTCGAGGTTCCGCTCTCTCGGTTGGATGATTTTCCATTCCCCGTTCGGGTCATCGGCAGGAAGCACCCGGTATTCGTTGGAGAGGGTGTGATAAGAACCGATGACGATGAATTTTTTTGATTTGGTTTTATAGACAAAACAAGAAAAAGTCTCGTCCGCCTCGTGGAAAATTTCCTCGTCCTGCGACGCATCGGTGCCTAGTTTGTGTTTGAAAACTTTATACGGACGAAGCGCATCGTCTTTCACATTGTAGAAAACCGTTTTGTTGTCGTTTGCCCAAACGGCACTGCCGGTCGTATTCGGAATTTCGTCTTCCAGCAGTTCTCCCGTTTCCAGATTTTTAATCTTGATGGTATAAATCCGCCGGCTCAACGTGTCTTCTCCATAAGCCAGCAGTTTGTTATCCGGGCTGACCGACCGTCCCGCCACACGGTAATAATCGAAAGGCTTGGCAAGCTCATTTACATTCAGCATCACCGCTTCGGCTGCCTCCAAACTGCCTTTTTTTCGCGCATAAATCGGGTACTCTTTGCCATCTTCATAGCGCGAATAGTAAAAATAGCCGTTTTCCTTGTAGGGCACCGACATATCCGTTTGTTTGATTCTGCCGGTAATTTCCTGGTACAACTCCTCTTCCAAGCCCTTCAGATGCCCCATCATTTTGTCCGCGTAGGCATTCTCCGCCTCCAGGTAAGAAACCACCTCCGGGTCTTCCCGTTGGTTCAGCCAATAATAGTTGTCCACGCGGGTATCCCCGTGAATGCTCAGTTCTTTCGCCACCTTTTTGCAGACAGGCGGTTCGATATCGGTCATTTCGTACATGCTTGTAAGATTTGAATTTGCTTCCTTTTGCGTTGCGTTTTCGCAAGCCGCAAAGATTAGAATAATCGTCGAAAGCAGGAAGCCATGCCGGGTGAAAAAAAGTTTGTTCGATTTCATTTGACAGTGTTTTTTAATTTGAAAAATAACCCACGATGTTAAGTAAATTCTATCAGAATTCCAGCAGGAAAAGGATTTAATCCTTAAGGTTGTCAGCAATTTAATACGAAAAAGGAGGAATTTGAGATTGAAAAGGAAGGGTGCGGGTAAGCTTGCTGAATTGTTTTGGACAATCCCTAGAACCTTTCTATTGTTGGTCAAAATCATATTGTTTTTGTAGGTACATTATCAAATTTCGGCTTTGTACCAATCTTTTCTCTGAATTAGCGAAGTCTTGCATCCTAGACTGCGTCAATAAATTTAGATATCCACGAATATCGGGATGATAGTATATCTTCAGAAATATAGTTTCCAGCAATCCTTCCTGCTCCTCTAAATGGCATAAACCCTTCTCATATTTTGAAGAATCGCATGCTCTAATCTTGAATTGCAGTTTATAGGGTATCAGTTGCCTAACCAAATACTTGTAAGGCTCAAGGTAATGCAAAGAAAAATATTCCCGGTTTCCTAATGACCAGCCTTGATAATAGTCGTTCAATGATTTTCGGGCTTGTAGATTATGGATAAGGGAAAAATTTCCAGAGTTATTCAGGTCATCATAGGTGTTACTAATTACCCTATTTTCATTGCCTCTTGTCGCTGAGAAAATATGGTTCAATGCCAGTCCGAAATCCAAAGATTTGAAACTACTCAAAGCGAGAATACTATCTGCTTTACTACAGTGTTCAATGGTTTTCAGTAAGATACCTGAATAGTTTTCCAAATAAGATACATTCCTTCGAAGGTCTTCTATTATGCGGTGGATGTAAACCTTCTCCAACTTGCCTTCTTTTCTCAGTTCATTCCAATTGTTAATCTGCAAGGCAATCAAAATACCAATCACCACCAAGGCTATCTCCCCCATGGCGTATAGTAGATATTTTCTGGTTGCCCCAGTCACAAGCAATCCTTTTCGTATTTTCCTCAAGAGTGTAAGCATGGATTAAAGATAGGTAAAAAAAATATGCACCTCAGGCTCCAGAAATGACCAAAAGCAAAAAATGATGCCCCCTGCTGTAACCGACCTATCACTAAACAAAAACCCAATCTACTTCTGCTAGTGGCAATGCCGAAAAATCGACTCAAGCTATGTGGTTGCGCAACGCATCAAAGTAAAGGACTCCTGTCCTACATTTCACTACGTTTTTTCTACCGTCACAATCATTCGATACCCTATCCTAAACGGAGGACGAAAATAGTATCGTTGGGCTGCGGAAATATGGGGGGGGGTGACACCCGCTGCCTAAATTTTACTATTCGTCTTTTTGCTATTTGGGAATCAATTTCCAAACTATTGATGATTGAACTATCTTTGTTGGAATGCCGATGAATATTGACAAACATATCGAATTTTGGAAAGAAGGAGCAGAGGATGCTTTGGAAACGGAATTTTGAAATAAAATTCCGAAAACTTGCCGACCAACAAAAAGGTGGCTATTTTGTTTTTCTATTTAA
>CAZJYF010000298.1:0-5262 GCA_964549665.1 uncultured Saprospiraceae bacterium | reverse complement strand
TGAAACGCGCCCCCTTTCGGGGAAAAGGGATTTACAAAATCAAGGGAAAGGTAGTGGAGGAGTACGGTTTTCCAAGCATCGAAGTGGTCGCGATGGAACGTTTGCCGTTTCGGGGAGATGAGCGATATTAGCCCTCGATACAATTTGAAAACCAGAAAAGTTAAATTTAAAAAACCCCGAATTTTTCAGATTTTAAAAAATTGAGTACCTTGAAAAATCGCACCAAAAAGAAATCCGATGAAATACATTCAATTAAAAAATGAACCAATCCCGGCGCTTGGTTTGGGCACTTATCTTCTCAATGGGGAAACGGCAACAAAGGTGGTGGAGCAAGCCATTTCTCTGGGCTACCGGCATATCGATACGGCTCAATTTTACGACAACGAGGAAGCGGTGGGGCAGGGCATAAAAGATTCTGAAATAGCCCGCCGGGAAATCTTCCTGGTCACCAAAGTTTGGCCGACTAATTTGTCGAAAGACAAATTCCTTCCGTCGGTGGAGGAGAGTCTGCGAAAATTGAAAACCGATTACGTGGACTTGCTTTTGATTCATTGGCCGCACGCTAGTTTGCCTTTGGAAACCTACCTGAAAGAATTGGTGAAAGCGAAGGAACAAGGTAAAGCGCGTTTTATCGGATTGAGCAATTTCAACATTGACCAAATGGAAAAAGCCCGGGCATTGGGTGTGCCCATAATGGCCAATCAGGTAGAATTCCATCCTTTTATTGACCAAAGCAAGTTGTATGAGTGGATGCGGGGGCACAACCTACCACTAATGGCTTATTGCCCCTTAGCACAAGGAAGAGTCCCGGGAGATTCGCAGTTGGAAACAATTGGGAAAAAATACGGCAAAAGCAGTGTACAAATAACGCTTCGCTGGATGATGCAATTGGAAGGGGTTTTCGCTATTCCAAAGTCGGCAAATCCTACCCGCCTAAAAGCCAATCTCGACATTTTTGATTTTGAACTAAACGAAGAGGACATGGCCAGTATTGAGGCCATGCAGCGGAGAAACAAACGGTTTGTGGCTGCCTTTCACGGAGCAAGTTGGGATTCATAATTTATTCCAAACGAGCGAGTTATCTTCGTGCTCAGTCGTCAAACCGGAATGGATGAGCAATTCGGAATGCTGCCTGCCTGTATCTTTTAAGCCGTTTGGGTTTTTGAGTGCTTCAACCGAACGGGCTTTTAGCCAAACCGTCAGTCCCATCAACAAAATAAATACCAACTTGAGAGTGTCTTGATTGAGGAATTTCATTTTAACAAATTTATTGAACTGGGTTCAAGTTGCCATTAAGCACGGCACCGACCAAATTTTCTATGCAGTTTGTAAGAAGGAGTAGGTAATTGGTGGATTATGGTCGAAATCAGAAATTTATCGGCAAGGAAAAGGGTTGATGAAAATCATTGAAAAGCCTGACATTAATCAGTGGTAAACGGCTGTTTTGCGGTTAAATTTGAGGTCTAAGTGGATGAATCGGATGAAAGTTGTTATTTATAAAAAATAAAATTTTCGACGATGAATACTTCAATTGCCTTATCTCCGCAGGAATTATGGGGTGCAGTTGTTGCCACCCTTTTGTTTATACTTGCATTGATATTCTTTTTAAGGGCCTACATTTCTAAAAAGGCGGCTAGTGGACTTACCGAAAAATATAGGGGGAAGGAATGGAGTTCTCCTTTGGAAGCCCGTTCCAAATACCCTGATGTGGACGTTTTCAGATATAGAAGTACGTTCTTGCGTTTTGGATTATTGATTTCGATAGGATTAATGGTGGTGGCGATGAGTCTTACGACGACGAAAAAAAAGGTGGATGTTCAGCAGTTTGCTGTGGATTTGGAAGAAGACATTGAAATTGATGTTCCGCGCAGTAAGGCAGAACCACCACCACCTCCTCCTCCACCACCGACGGCTATCGAGGAAGTTCCGGAGGAGTTGATACCGGAAGAAGAAGTTGTCGAATTTTTAGACCAATCGGTGGAAGAAAATACGGTAGTTGAGCAGGTAGCGCCAGTCTTAAAAAAAGAAAATATTCCACCACCCCCACCGCCCCCTCCACCGCCCGAACCAAAAGTGGAAGAAATTTTTCGAGTGGTGGAACAGATGCCGAGGTTTCCGGGCTGTGAAAATATATCCGGAGATAAAAATGCCAAGAAACTTTGCGCCGAAAGAAAGTTGTATGAGTACCTCTATGCGCGTATCAAATATCCGCAAATTGCCCGTGAAAACAGGGTAGAGGGCTTGGTAGTCATTCAATTTGTGGTTGGTAAGGACGGTCGGATCAGCAATGCTAAAATTGTCCGGGATATTGGAGCGCAATGTGGGGAAGAGGCGCTTCGGGTCATCAATTCGATGAATGACTTGCCGGAAAGATGGACACCTGGAAAACAACGGGGAAGACCGGTTAGTGTGCTGTTCAATTTGCCGATTAAATTTGACCTGAAGGATGTTTGATTGGTTAAAAAATCAATGGTTTTGACAAGTGGGGATTTTCTAAAAAGGGATAGAATAGTGGAAAGATACCCTGTTTAGGTTGCCGTGTTTTCTTTGCAACCTCTTTTATCATAAGAATGGATTTTTTACAAATTGAGAAGAAAGTCCATCGTATCCACCCCATCCGCGTAGTCCCCTAGTTCCGGTTGTTGCGCTTTTTCGAAAGGAACCGTTTTCAGGTTTAAAAAACCCGTTTTAGCTACCAAGCACTGAATCTCCTGCCTTTGGCGATACAAGTCAATTTCCAGGTCATTTTTGTCGCGGTAATATTCAAAATGAAGGGCAGCTATCCTCGATTGAAGGGAAGGGTTCTCGGTCAGAATGAGGCAGCCGTTATTCAAAAAAGGCGTTCGGTTGAGCATGTAAAGGGCGTAGTTGTAGTCGAAATTATGTTTGTATTTTTCGTGTAAAACGAGTTCTTTATATTCGTGAAGGGCTTCCAATAAATTATCAAAGGCATAGCTCTCCGGCACATAAATTTTGGAAACGTTTCGGCAGCCCAAGCCAAAGTATTGAAAAATATCTTTTCCCAAGGCGAGCAATTCCGCAGAACCTTCCGTGCCTTCCAGGACGGCAACGGCATTCCGGTTTTTCCGAATGATGTGGGGGTATTTCCCAAAATAAGCTTCAAAATAGCGGGCAGAATTATTGCTGCCCGTGGCAATGACGGCATCGAAATTCTTTAACTTCCCGACCGTTTCAAAGGACGCTGCGGTGTCGGGATTAAATCGGGCAAGCAATTCCAGCAAATAGGGCAGCAGGTACTTATCCTTTTCAGAAAGTTTAATTTGAGCTTTATGCCCCGCCACGAATACGCACAGCAAATCGTGGAAACCCACTAGCGGAATATTACCCGCCATCACCAAACCTACTGTTGAAGGATTGGCATTTTCCCCAACCGAATAATTCTCCAACCAGGGTTCCAATTTCTCTTTTCTCAAAAACGATTCTGCTATCGCCCGAACCGCTTCTCTTTGATTTTCAAGGGTGAACCAGCGGTTGTTGGAATAAGTCCTGTGCATTACCGCCTCTAAATATTCGTCTTTCTCCAGCAGATGCTTACCCAATTGGGTTAGTACGGCTATTCGGTCTTTTAATTTCATTTAAACAATGATTGGCAATCAAAACTGAAAGATTTTGGAAATCTTTCACTATTAAACTCTGTGTAATCCCTAAATCCATCAAATCCGCGTTTCAGACAACTTGCTGCCAGTTTCACTTTTCCTTTTTCGCCTGAACATAAGTCCGCCATTTGTCGAGGCATTGAAGCAAATCATCCGGCAATTCGGAATCGAAAAAAACTTCTTTTCCCGTCGCCGGATGCACGAAACCCAACTCCTTGGCATGGAGGGCTTGCCGGGGAAGAATTTTAAAACAATTGACCACAAACTGTTTGTATTTTGAGTAAATCGTTCCCTTCATTATGCGGTCTCCCCCATAACGCTCATCGTTGAACACCGGGTGCCCTAAGTATTTCATGTGGACTCGAATTTGATGCGTCCGCCCGGTTTCGAGTCTGAATTCAAGGAGGCTAACGTAGTAAAGCCGTTCCAATACCTTAAAATGAGTCAATGCCCATTTCCCGCTTTCCCCTTCCTCGAAAACGGTCATTCGTTGGCGGTAGCGCGGATGACGGCCCACAAATTTTTCAATACTGCCCTCTGCATCCTCCGGTTCGCCCCAAACGATTCCCTGGTACCGGCGATGGACGGCATGCTCAAAAAATTGCTTGGCCAAATGGGTCATGGCGAAGTCCGTTTTAGCAATCACCATCAATCCCGAAGTTTCCTTGTCAAGGCGGTGCACCAAACCCGGCCGGTTCTCCGGGTTGCCATCCATCACCGGCAAATTCTTGTTTTGAAGGTAAAAAGCCAGGGCATTAACTAAGGTATCGCGATAATTTCCTGTTCCGGGGTGGACGACCATTCCCGCGGGTTTATGCAGCACGAGCAGTTCTTCGTCTTCATACCGGATATCCAGGGGGATGTCGTCGGGTTTGACCTCGAAGTCTTCCTCCGAAAATTTGGGAACCAATATTTCAACCCGGTCGCCGGGTTTCACTTTGTAATTGGCCTTCACTACTTTGCCATTTACCGTCACAGCGCTCGCTTTCACTGCGTTTTGTATTTTATTTCTGGAGGTGCGAAACATCCTGTCTAACAGGAACTTATCCAAACGCAATGGTTCCTGTCCCGGGTCGGCTGTATATATTTGTTTGTCGAACAAAACGGCTTTATTTAAATTGAAACTTCAAAATGTTAAAAATAGGATTTCAATTATACTCAAAACCCCTCTGAATCTTTAATTCTGTTATTAAAATTTTACGTGCCCGTCCTACAGATTGTTGCTTAAGGGGAAATTAAAAACAGAAATCCTATTTTCGCGTAAAAGTAGATTATTGTTTTTTGGCCCAAAAATTAAACGGGCCTCAAATTTATTGTTTCTGAAAGGGAATGCTTTCTTGCTTGCAGTAAAATAAACCCTTCAAAAATAAATTTTACATGAAAAAAAACAAGCACTTCGACTCGCTTTGTGTTAAAGAACTAAAAGACAATAGAACCACTAAGCCACACATCCTGCCCATCTATCCCACCTCTTCTTTTGAATTCGATTCTGTTGACCAGGGCATCGCAATTTTTTCCGGAAAGGAAGAAGGGCATGTCTATGGCCGTTATGGCAATCCAACCGTAGATACCGTGGCTAAAAAAATTGTTATGCTCGAAACTTTTGGGTTGGAAATAGAGGCCAAAGGTATCCTTTTTAGTTCGG
>CAZJYF010000297.1:0-5354 GCA_964549665.1 uncultured Saprospiraceae bacterium | reverse complement strand
ATAATCCCGATTTCCCCTGGACGGGAATCGTTTTCGGCGCTCCGATATTGGGCGTGTGGTATTGGTGCACCGACCAATTTATAGTGCAAAGGGTGCTTTCCGCAAAAGATATAAGCAACGCGCGAAAAGGAACTATTTTCGGAGGCTTTTTGAAAATTTTGCCCCTCTTCATTTTTGTCATTCCGGGGGTTATTGCCTTTGCCTTGGCACAAAAGGGAATGGTCGATTTGCATGGAAATGCCGATACTGCCCTTCCTGCCATCATCAATGACTTCCTTCCTTCCGGAATGAAAGGGCTTGTCCTAGCTGGTCTTTTAGCTGCCCTGATGAGTTCGCTTTCTTCTGTTTTCAACTCCTGTTCCACTCTGTTTACGATTGATTTTTATAAAAAATGGCGACCTGAGTCCTCCGAAAAACAGCTGGTTTTTGTGGGTCAGGTGGCTACCGTGGTGTTGGTGATTTTGAGCCTGATGTGGATACCCTTTCTTCAGAAGTGGTTGGAAGGGAGCAGTTTTTATAAAATCCTGCAAAGTATTCAAGCCTATATTTCCCCACCCATTGCAGCCGCTTTTTTGTTGGGGCTATTTGTCAAACGCATTAATTCCAGAGGGGCTATATGGTCATTGTGGACGGGCTTCGTACTTGGAATTTTGCGACTGATACTGGAAGTTTTAGAACAAAATGGAGCCATTTCTCCTACCCCGGGTTCGCTGATGGCTTATTTTGTGGAGGTGAACTTCCTGCACTTCGCCATATTTCTATTTGTGGTTTGCGCAATCGTTATGGTCGTCGTCAGTCTCACTGCCCCACCCCATTCGGCTGAAAAACTCAAAAACGTCACCTACGAACGACCCGAAGGCAAGGGCAGTTTTACGGTTTCTAATCGCGACTTCTGGCTGACTATGATTTTGATTGCCACGGTGGTTGCCATTTGGCTGATTTTCAGCAAATGGGGAATCGCCTGAAAGCAAGGCATGGATTAAAGCATCCTCTTCTTATTGTCAGAATCAGGATGAACAGGATTTAGATTTGTGTACATCCTGATTCTGACAAAATTAAAATCACATTTTCACAAACCGCTTATTGAACACCTTTCTCCCGGAAGTTTCTATTTTTAAAAAATAAATGCCTTTGTGGAGGTTTTCCAAATTTATTTCAAATAGATTGACCCCTTTTTGAATGTCATATCTGTTTGAAAAGAATCTTTTACCTGACAGGGGCAATAAGTCAACGCTCAATTCGCCTTCGCTGTTAGAGTCAAAAGAAAGGGTCAGTGTCCCTCCATTTACAGGGTTGGGAAAAATTTGCAGAGAGGGGTTTTCCGCTTCAATTCGGACAACCTCGACGTCGCTGTAACTAAAATCACCGTTGTAATCCGTCTGCTTCAAGCGATAATAATTATCGCCCCGCAGGGGCTGGGCATCCAAAAAAGAATAGTTCAGAAACTCAAAAGAAGTACCCGCCCCTTTTACATTGCCAATCGTTTCAAAGTTCAGCCCGGTTGAAGAGCGCTGAGGCGAAAAAAAGTCATTTTCCACCTCGGTGGCTGTTTGCCATTGAAGATATACCTGTCCGTTTTGTTCTGAGGCGCGGAAGAAGGTCAATTCCACCGGAAGGGTAGCACAATTCCCGGAGGTAAGAGCGGTCATTGGGGATGGGGTCGTGATGCAATTTGACGCCGTACTGTGGGTCACTTTGTGCGTACCGCCATTAATGTCTTCGGTTGAAAGGGTTCGAAGATCGGAGCCATTCGAAATGGAAAAATTCATGACTTTTCCGGAGGCAATAATGTGCCCAAGCCCGTGCCCATGCCCCAATTCGTGCAAAGCCACACTTTCAAAATCGAAGTTAGAAGAAGTAGAGGCCCCCGGACCAAAATTCCAGGTCTTTCCCGTGGGCAAACCCGAATCCAACTGAAACTGGACATCCACTTCATCGAGGAACCAAAGGGTGCTAGCCATATCGCACGTACCACTGCTACCGGTTCCTGAAAATCTTGAGGTGGCAACCCCTAAAACTCCAGCACTCAAGGAGGTAAACATGACGATATCGACGTCGTCATTGGCAAAATCGGTTGCGGTTCCCGCATCGTTTCTATCAAAATTCACAAAGGTGGCACAGCGCCAGGATTCGAGCGCCCTTTCAAAAGCGGCAATGGCAGAACTGTTTGCACTAAAACTGGTGCCTGCCGTGGGTTGGTCGTTGTTGTATTCAAAAACATAGCCCCCATTTCCACCCCGATCCAGCAACTCTACACGGTTTCGGGTAGAAGAAGCCCAATTCAGAAAAGTGCTTTCCACGTTGAGGATGGAATAATCTATGGTGATGGCGGAAGACCCTGCACTGGCACCCCCGCTAGTTTTCACCGTCACCGTTCCCGTGCCGGCAGCGGTGGGAATTTTGACCCGGATTTGGGTATCCGACCAGGAAACGATATCCGAGCTTACGGCATTTGAAATGACCGTGGACCCTCCATCATCGGCATTGGAATACTCCAGGGTGCCGGTCGTGGAACCAAAACCACTGCCATTGATAATCAATTCATTATTCGTGACAATGGTACCGGAAACAAAGCCACTCGGGGTAGAACCGGTTCCGTCGGTGATCCCGGTAACAGTTCGAACGCCCCCTCCGTTCCATGGAGATGGGGTCCGCGCCCTAAATTCCGTCCCGTCCGGTTTTTGCGGCATTTCCCCCGTTATGGCACGGATTTTTGAAATCAATTCCGCCTCTGTCATCGGGGCTTCACTTAGGATGTCCCGGTATTTCCCATTTTGAAATCGCAGCACTCCCTGTACGCTCGCGTAGGAGACGCATTGAAGAATTTCCGCATGATTTGCCCGGAAGGATTTGTTGTCAATCGAACGATTGTCCCTTTCAAAAAAGACGAGAAATTCCCCCCTGAAATCGAGTTTGACCGAAGGATTGGATATCTCAAACTGATTTCCAACCTGTCCGCCCAAAGAAATCAATCCCATTTGTTCGGTAAAAGGATTGCCTTTCAGGTAGGCAGTGACATCGAGAATATTCAGGGTGTAAATATTGTGCCGCAAGGCATCCCAATAGGGAATCTTTTCAGCCAATTTCGCAATGGCAATGTGCTTTGAGTTCTTCACCCGTTGCTGAAAAGAAACCGGATAAATTTGAGAAAATAGAAATTGTGGAAAGAAAGTTGCAAATAGCATAGATGCAACAACCGACATCGTGGGGAGTGTCTTTTTCATTAGTAAAAGGGTTGTTTGAATAAATTCCTTCAATTGGAAGGTTTTGTTGTTCATTGGTCACCCGCTACAAAAATACAAAATTGGCAGCTACAAATGTAACTGCCAATTTTTTTAACCTTAGAATAGATTGCCTCCCAGATTATTTCATCTTCACAATTCTGAAAGAATTCACTTTCCGCATTCCACGTTGAACTTTTACAAAATAAATGCCCGATGGGTAATCGGAAAACAGGAAGCTCGTTCTGATAATGCCCGCCGGAAGTATTTTCTGCTGCAAAACCTGTCCAAACCCATCTAGCAATTGGACTTGCGTTTCTGCGTCAACAATCTTTGTAAAATCAATGGTCAATTCATCTTTTACGGGATTGGGGAAAACAAATACCGGTGGTGTATTTTCAGTTAACAATTGCAATTCCTTCACCTGCGTGTAAATGGGCAGATCTTCTGCATTGACCGCTTTAATGCGGTAAAAATTAAAGCCTTTATGAGGGGATTTATCAACGAAGTTGTAATAATCATAGCTTTCCGGGTTGAAATTGACTCTCCCTTCCACGATGCCAATAGACTCAAATTTTTCATTGTCAAAAGAGTGCTCAATCAGGAAGAGGTGTTGATGTGAAACAGGGGTAAAACCCCAAGTTAATAAGGCTTCATTATCTGCCGTAAGTAAAGCATTAAAATAAATAAAATAGGCTGCTTCCGTGCCAAAACAACCGACACAATCGGGAATGGTAATTATTTGTTCCGCCACGGAGGTATTGCCACAATCGTCAGTGGCAGTCCATTGCCGGATGAGGGCACAAGTTGTGGCATCTATCCCAATGGTGTCTTCCTTGAATTCTAAGGTCGCTAAAGGGTCGCAATTATCCATAACCTCAACTTGGGATACCGGTGGAATGACGGCACAGTTCACCGTAATGTCATCGGGAACGCCTGAAATGACGGGGGCTACGTCATCGATTACTTTAAAGGTAACTTCAAAAAAGCTACTATTCCCACAAATATCTGTCGCTGTCCAACGGCAGGTCAAGATTACCCTCAAACCATCCACCGTGCAATCATTTGATTCGACCACCTCAGAAAATTCGAGGCCAGGATTGCCGTCACAATTGTCGCTAACAGTAACTGCGCTTCCATCGAGGAAAGATGTATTTTCGCATGCGACAACCATTACATCGCCATTGGCTAAACCTGCTATCATGGGGTCCGTAGGTTGAATAACAGGGGCAGTAGTGTCAACGACCCTGACCACTAATTTTAGGGTATCTGTGTTCCCACAAGCATCGCTTGCTATCCAAAGGCAGTTCATAATTGCTTTTACGTGGTCAATCGTGCAATCCTGTGGAAAAACGGATTCTTCAAAGACAATTTCCACCAAATCATCGCAATTGTCCTCTACAGCCACGGCATTATCTAGAACAGGAAGTTCGCTGCATTCTACCGTCAAGGTATCGCCATTATTCAAGCCCACTAAATCGGGATGGATGAAAGTCAAGACAGGTGCAAGGGTGTCAATTATGGTGATTATTTGAGAACAGGTATCACTATTTCCACAATCATCGGTTGCTGTCCAAGTCCGTTTGATGATTTTTGTACAGGGATCGTCCAGAAGAAATTCATCTCCAAAGTTAACTGATAGATTAGGATCGCAATTGTCAGTAACTTCAGGGAACCCTGTATTCATAGGATCCGATGAATCTGTACATTCAATCGTGAGGTCGAGTGGACAAACTATGCTAGGCGGGAAATGATCGAATAATTTGAAAGTTTGGATACAGGTCATGAAGTTCCCACAATCATCCGTGGCTTTCCACTCCCTGAAAATGATGAAATCACAGAATCCATTTACAAATACGGTATCGTCCCTGAAAGTAATGTCAACATTGGCATCGCAATTGTCTATTGCGGTCGCAAAACCGGTGATACTTGGTTCGGTCGATTCACTGCAATCCTGAACGACATCGGACGGGCAGAAAGTTATTTCAGGAAAAGTGGTATCCTCGAAATGGATGGTTTGAATGCAGGCGGAAGAATTGCCGCAGTCGTCCGTGGCTACCCAGGTCCGGTGGATGTTAAACTCGCACTGCGCCGTGACGTAGGTCGTGTCGTCAGAATAGCTTATCGTCACTG
>CAZJYF010000296.1:0-5361 GCA_964549665.1 uncultured Saprospiraceae bacterium | reverse complement strand
CGGGTCGTCTAAATTTAGGTCACCCTCCTGAATCAAACGCCCTATCAGTGTCGCCGTCAGGCTTTTGCCCATTGACCAGCTTTCCAATTGTGTGTCTTTATCGATGCCGGGGGCATAGCGTTCTGCAATAATTTTCCCTTTGTAAACCACTAGGAAGGCAGCTGTCAAAGCATCAGGAGGAGAGAAAGCCGTTTCGACAGCTTTCGCCAAAACAGCGCTGTCAATTTCCGCAGGCAGTCCATTCTCTTCCAATACTTCCCCCATTGGCCAAGGCTGTGTCGCAGCGTCGGGCAAGCGGGTTTCTACCGGCACGGGGTCGAAGAATATTTCGTCCTTGCCGGAAAGAATGATACATCCCTGGCTTTCAAAATATTTTGCTTTTCGGGAAAGCGTATCTCCTAAAGTCAGCTCCACCATTTTCTTTTCCCGGTCAATTTCATAGCGTACATACGCTCTGTCTTCCTCCGGAAGAAAAAAGAATCCACTGTTTTTTTTCGCTTCTTCCGGTTCCCGGCCAGAGACGAATAGGGCAGAGCAAAATACTTTCGCATAGCCCGCTAAACCCAACTCGGAATCGGTTCCTTTCGGGGTGGGATAAGTTCCGGGAGGGACAAATTTGTTGGACAGGCTAACTTGGTCTGCTTCCTGTTCCGTACCACAGGCGAGAAATAGAACCGTGATTGACAAAAGCAAAAAGATGCCGGAAAATCGGAAGGGAAGGATCGAAATGCGTTCAATTATTTTTTGCATTTGTTTTAATTTTTTATCGCAAGTACTAACCAAGGCTTCTGAGGTTAGTAACAAATTGACTAAAGATAAGGCAAAAATTTGTTTCTGATAGCAATGACCATCGGATCCTACCTTTTTGACAGTAATGCGAAGCTTGTCAAACAGGAGTTCGGAAACTGCTCAGATAGGCCCAATTATCGAGCAGGAAATTGGAATTTGAAGCTACAAGACCTCCAAAAACCCTCCACTCCAATAATGGATTCCTTTTTCCGTTCCAATTTCTGAAATGCCTTATCTTTACTTTTAATATGATACCCTTTCTAAAAGCAATTCGCAAGGCGAAGGAAAGTTGCAATATAATAATGCCTCATTCCCGCAAAACTGACGACCGGGGAAATAGAATTATTTGCCATGAATCGAAAATTTAGAAAAATCTTCATTGGGTTGGTCATAGTTTTTTTGTTGTTGATAGCAGCAGCTATTGTCGTAGGTTCTGTTTTTCGCGAGGAAATTGGGCGGAAAGTTCTTACGGAAGTTAATAAACGACTAAAGTCAGAGTTAAAAGTGGGGACTTTTGAGCTGTCCCTGTTATCCGGTTTTCCGAGTGCGTCTGCCGATTTGCAGGACGTTGTTTTGGAAGATGCGTGGGGCGACTTGCTGCTCGAAGCAAAAAAAGTGTCCTTCCGATTCGGATTGTTGAGTCTTCTGGGTTCCAAAATTAAGGTTCATTCCATCGTAGTTGAAGATGGCGCTTTGAATGTCCACCTTGACGGACAAGGGAAAGCGAACTACGCCATTTTCAAGGAGAGAGAAGATAAGTCAGCGGGTAGCACCGACTTTGGCATTTCTCTTCAGCAAGCTCGCCTGAAAGATATTGAATTGAATTACCAAGACGAAAAAACAAGACAGGAAGCAAAATTTCAGGTCGAGGATGCCGTATTTTCAGGGCAGTTTTCCAATAAAAAATTTGCAATGACTAGCACAGCACGCCTGAAATCAGATTTTATCGAATTCAGCGGTGCTCGCTACTTTGTCGGAAAGGATTTGGGCTATGTAGCCAAGCTTTACGTAAATAGGACCAATGGAGTTCACGATTTGGAAAAGGTAGAATTGACAGTTGATAACAACATTTTCAATGTAGATGGTTTTATTGAAAAGCTACCCGAATACACGGATTTCGATTTGGTTTTCACCAGCGAAGAGGGTAGCCTTCAATCCATCCTTCAACTTTTGCCGGAAGAATACTTGAGAGATTGGGGAGATTTTAACAGCAGCGGCTCTTTTCATTTTGAGGCAAGTATCAATGGCAGGCTGAACGCAAGGGAAAATCCTGCCATTGATGTCTCCATTCGTTTGAAAAATGGAAAACTCACCAGTCCACACTTGCGTCATTCATTAAAAGACGTTTCTTTCACGATTGACTTCACGAACGGAAGAGGCAGGAATAATCGGACTTCCGGAATGAAAATTTCCGACTTTAAGGGCTATCTAAACCGCGAGCTGATTGAGCTGAATTTAGATGTTCAGAACATGGACGACCCCCTCATCAACTTTCAGGCGGATGGCGTTTTGCCCATCGGGTCAATCTTTGGATTATTCAAGAACCCTTCTATCACGGGAGGCAGTGGCGAAATAGAGTTCAAAGAACTCCGATTGAAAGGACACTACCAAGATATGTTGAGCATCAACACGGCAAGCAATGTTGAACTGAGCGGTCAGCTGGAATTCGACGATGCCGCGTTGACCATTAATGACGAAAAAATGCTGGTAGACAGGGGAGAGCTGATTTTAAAAGACAACCTCTTGAATATGCAAGGCGTGAAAATTGAAGGCGCGGGAAGTGAAATCCATCTTGAAGGATTTTTTCACAACTTGTTGCCCGTACTTTTTGCCGATTCCCTGAACAGCCGTAGCGCCGAATTACAGTTTCAGGCGAAGTTGACTGCACCAAAAATGGACCTCGCCCGCCTCGTAAAATTGACAAAAGTGAAGGTCGAAGAAGGCGAAATTCAGCAGCTTGTTTATGATTCGCTCAAGGTAGTCCAAACGGAGAAAAGAGCCTTTTTTACCAACTTTTTAAACGGAACCTTCGATGCAACAATTGACAGGTTTTCTTACAACAAAATAGAGGGAAAAGACTTCATTGGCAAGTTGGAATTTAACCACAATGAGATGCTCCTCAAAGGACAAACTCAAGCGATGGAGGGTTCCGTTGAATTAGATGGAACGATGTTTATTGAAGGAAAACCTCGATTGAAAGCCAGATTGGTTTGCAAAGATATTGACGTCCGGGAATTCTTCCGGCAATCAGAAAATTTCGGGCAGGATGTTTTGGAGTATCAAAATATTCGTGGGAAAATGAATTCTAAAATAGCCATCCGCGCATCTTGGGATGAAACCGGCAACTTCCTTGAGGATGAATTGCGGATTTTGGCAGGTATCGGCATTCAGGATGGCGAACTGAAAAACGTGGCATTATTAAATAATTTTTCAAAATACGTCAAAATAAAAGACCTCAAACATATCAAATTTGCCAATATGGAAAATTGGCTGCAAGTTCAAAATCGAACCGTTTTCATCCCCGCCATGTTTTTGCAGAGCAATGCCATGAACCTCGCCCTCACAGGGAAACAAACCTTTGACAAGGAAATCGATTACAACATCAAAGTAAACGCCGGGCAAGTGCTGATCAATAAATTCAAAAAACACAATGCTCACTTAACGCCTATAAAAGCTAAAAAAAAGGGGCTTTTCAACCTCTATTTCAATATTCATGGCACAACGGAAGAGTTTGAATATGGGACGGCAAAGAAAAGGGTAAAAGCCAATTTTCGCTTCAGCGAAAGCCGCGGCAAGGAAATAAAAGCTGCCTTGTTCAAGGAATTTGGGGATATTCAGTTGCTGAAAGAACCCGAAGAATGGAGTGATTCCAATGGCGCAGGCGACGACCCGGAAGAGGATGTTGAGTATTTGGAGGGCTTTGATAATAATGGGGGGAATTAAGTGGTCAGTGGTCATGGGGGCAATTAGGCAGATTAATGAAGTGAAGTTAGGTAGAAGTTGAGGGTTTCCCCTCAACTTTTACCTTTCTTTTGAGCGTCCCTTCATTTAGAAAATCAGTCCAAAGCTAACCGTCAGCATCTTATTCCTGCCATTCATATCCGTGTAAAAATCGGAAAGTCCCCATTCGTAGTTTACATCTAAATTAAAAATCAGGATGTCGACGCCACCACCGACATTAGCACCCCATGAGAAATCGTTAACCTGGTCTTTGCTAAAGTTGAAATTCGGTTTTGCGTCCACGCCAGTCACAAAAGTAGGGGTCAACCCCCCCTTGGCATACAAGCTGAGCAACCCACCTTTTCCAGTAAGCCGCAGCCCCGCATTCAAGGGCACTTTTATAGCACTAATGACGGTTTCGTCCTTGAATTGAATATTGCCGGCGTCCTCTTTTTTAACCAAACGGGCGGTGAAATTGTAATAGTGAACCCCAGGTTGCGCATACAAAAAGTGTGACCCTATTCGGAAGTCGGCCCCGATATTGTAACCCACCCGGAGGTCTGTGCTTGAATTATTGAGCTCTGTGTTTAAGGCAGAGGCGTTGAAGCCGATGCGAGGATTGATTTTGATTTGTGCGGTGGAAAGAATTGCAAAAAAAAGAAGAACAAAAACGGGAATGATTTTACAAATGGTTTTCATGATAATTTTTTTTGGTTTAAAATTGTTCCGTTGAATCCTTCCATCAAAAGAATTTTCTGGGTGAGATTTTCCTTTTCTGAAAGGTTTACCACCTGATGCAGATTCTGCCACCGCTTCCCCCAAATTTTAAGATTATTTTAAACCATTTCACCCAATTTTAAGACTTTAAATAATGTCACTGCTCAGAATCAATCGCTGATCAAAATGTGACAAAGTATAGCTCCTTTGGGGTCAATCTACTCCATTACAAAGGGTGCCTTCTATCTGATTTTTTATTTCTCATCTGTAAAATTTTTTAAGTTTGGGTAATTAGACCTTTTTATCTATTTTTGTAACGACCCCGTCATTTTATTTCAAAACAAATCATTTAATTGCTCATTCTTAAAAATGAAATAATAGTCACCAAATTTAGACATACAGGTATTTAAATTAAAATCCTAACCTAAGATGAAACCACTTTCCAGCATCATTAACGAGTGCAAAGAGCTTGCCTTCGATTTGAATTTCAGCAGAGCCAAAGAGTGGAAAGCCCAAAGCCCCGGGCGGGTTTTGGTGGGTTATTTGCCGATATTCATTCCCAGAGAAATCATCCATGCAGCAGGCGGATTAGCCGTTGGCATTATGGGTGCCGGCGATCGGAAGCGCATTGTGAAAGGTGATGCTTACTACCAATCTTACATTTGTCACCTTCCCAGGGGAATTATCGAGTTGGCATCTGACGGTCATTTTGAAGATTTTGATGGCTTTATATTTCCTTCCATTTGCGACGTGATAAGAAACCTCTCCGGGATGTTTCAGGTTATGAAGCAAGGGACCTTCGTCAAATATCTCGATTTCCCCCAAAATTTTCAATCGCAGATAGGCGGTGTTTTTTACAAAAGAGAATTAGAGCACATCCAGGAAGATATCAACAAAATTAACCAGGTCAAAATT
>CAZJYF010000295.1:0-5385 GCA_964549665.1 uncultured Saprospiraceae bacterium | reverse complement strand
GTGAAAAATAAGTGTTCTAAGTTAGGAGACTTAGAAATCGGCATCCGGGAATACTTAAGGTATCAGGGTTTTTTACGATGCGGAGCATTCATGGCTACATTTTATCAGGGTCTTGCCGAGTGTCAAATTCATCGGTTATGGCGACTATTTTTCCACTACACTGTAAATGTTTTTGTGATTGCCTTCGACGAGGAAACGGTGGCCTAATTTGAGATATTTCAACTGTTCCTCTTCTGCCCCCAAATAAGACTGCTTTTTAAGAATCATAGCTTTCTTGACGACGGCAACTTTTATTTCCCGCCCCCTTACCTGCAGTTTTTGATTTGTACCACTCGTAAGTATATGACCATAATTAAGGATTGAATTTTAGAGACAAGGTTTTTTTTTGCGGGTTTGGTGAATATGACCTTCATTTGAAACCATATTCTTTTGCAAGGTCTTCCACATCGATTACATCCCCTGCTTAAAGAGCTTTTTCTGATTCCAGAGCACGGGCAATCAGTTCTTTCCCCAGCTCGCACCACAGCTACCCCAAAAGCAGCCTGTTCGGATTTCCAATCCCTCATGAACCCTCCACAAAACTCTCTATTTGGGAAAGTTTTTTCCCTAGTTTCGCCCAAGCAAATAAGAAAAACAGCCCCGATTTTACATTTTCGTTTTACCAAAGTTTTGAATACCTTTGGCACTGAAAAAGGAATAAAATCGTACTACAAATCGGCTCATACAGAATGTTATTGGGAGGACATCAGTTCAAGTCAAAAACTCCAATTTGGAGGAAACAAATCACAGCGCTCCCCTCTTTTTTATCGGGGATGTCTTACCTAAAAACGTCCCATAAAAATAGCTCCACCCAATTTCCTTCATGAACCACCAAATACGAATATTAAAGTTTGTCTCAAAGGGAAGTTCATCTTTCGCTTTAGATAGCGCTTATGCTATCGGTTCTGGCTATGCTTATTTTTTTATACGTTTAACCAGGCGTGCGATATTTTACATAAAATATTTACTATTTATTATCAATTAATTTTTTTTAAATTCGTCCCTATTGAACTATGCGAAAAGCTAACATAGTAATTGTTTTCTGTGTTTTTTCAATGGTTTCCTCTTTTACCCAAAACGATAAAAGCGCAACTGATTCCTTGCTGCTGAAACAATTGGAACGGGAAATGCAGGCGACCCAACCAATTCAGCAGCCCTCTTCACAGACCCAACTCCCCCCTTCCAGCAATCCCAAAATAAGCGTAGTTGGCGATTTTCAGAGTGCATGGCGAAACAATGCCAAAAGAAACTTTTCTACAAAAATAAATGAGGTGGAATTTGCTTTTCAGTCAGTAGTTGACCCCTATGCACGGGCCGACTTCTTTTTCTCTGTGGAGAAAGACACCGCAACGGGAAAGTTTGAAGGTGGTATAGAAGAGGGTTATTTAACCACCCTCTCGCTTCCAGCTCATTTGCAGCTTAAAGTGGGGAAATTTAAGAGTGCATTGGGAAGAATAAACCCCATTCATTCCCACGCTTTGCCATTTATCGAAATGCCGTTGGCTTTCCATAACTTTTTTGGCGATGGCTTAGCAGATGAAGGTGTATCGCTGAGCTGGTTAGTTCCCATCTCCTCTTTCTATCAGGAAATTGTTTTGGAAGTGACCGACGGCCCATCCGAAAGCCCCAGTTTTACGCGAAGCGATAGGAACCGATATATGACACTTGCCCATCTAAAAAATTTCTGGGACATCACCCCCAACGCGACCCTTGAGATAGGGCTTACAGGCATAAACGGAGTAAATGATTCTACTTTTACTACAAACATCGTCGCGGCTGATATAACCTATATTTGGAAACCGGTGCAATTCAATACTTATAAATCATTCACATGGCAAACTGAGATATTATTTAGCGATGCAAAAATTGCTGATAATTTATCCGTTCATTCCTGGGGAATGTACTCGTTGATGAAGGTTCAAATTGCCAAACGCTGGTTTTTGACCGGCCGGTTTGATTACTCAAATCGACCCTATTCTTCAAATATCAAAGAGCAAGCTTACAGCCTAATGGCAGGATGGGACGCAACAGAATTTCAGAAATTGGAAATCGAAATGAAAACTATTACCAGTAATATTGATGATTCGGATTATCAAGTTCTATTTCGTTGGGTTTTTGTCATTGGATCGCATGGCGCGCATAAATACTGAATGGTTGATGGGCGATGGAAAATGTTTATTGCTAAATTAATTTATTTACCGTTCTCATAGATTATTTAAATGAAAATGATTAATCCTTTTTATTTCCTAAACAGCCGCCGAGAAACAATTTTTTTGGCAATATCCATTTTTTTGACAGTGAACCTCCTACACGCTGCTTCTAAAATAAAGGTGGTAACAACCCTCACCGATTTAAAAAATATAACGGAGGAAATAGGAGGGGAAAAGGTAGATGTTTTTTCCATAGCCACCGGTTACCAAAACCCGCATTTTGTAGATCCCAAGCCCAGTTACATCATCAAACTTGCCAGGGCAGATATGTTTGTTACCGTTGGCTTGGATTTGACAATCGGCTGGTCTGTCCCCCTTCTTCAAAGCAGCAGGAATCCAAAAATTCAAAGAGGCGGTATTGGCTATGTCGATGTATCGACAAACATTCCCCTTTTGCAGGTTCCCAAATCGCTTAGCCGGGCAGAAGGAGATATTCATATTTATGGAAATCCGCACTATTGGCTCGACCCTGTACGCGGCAAACAGATTGCCCAAAACATTTTTGAGGGTTTGATTAGAGTATCTCCTGAAAACAGAAATTATTTTCAAGCCAATTTAAAAAAATTTAAAGAAAAAATTGACGCTAAAATGAAGGCGTGGGAAAATAGGATGGCTGATGTGAAGGGCGCCAACATCATTGCATTTCATAATCAATGGTGCTATTTCGAAACGCAGTTTGGTTTGCATATCGTGGATTTTCTAGAACCCAAACCCGGTATCCCGCCAACCCCTTCGCAATTGCTGAAAGTAATTAACGAAGTGAAGGATAACCATATCAAAGTTATTATTACTTCACCCTACTTCTCTACCAAATCAGCAGATATTATTGCCAGGCAAACAGGTGTCGAAGTGCTGGTGCTTGCCACATCTGTAGAAGCATTTGAAAGTGTAAGAAATTATTTTGACCTCTTTGATTATAACATTAATAAAATATTAAAAGCTTTAAAGTAATGTTTGAAATGTTTCAACTGGAATTTATGAAGGAGGCGCTCATTTTTGCGCTGATAACCGGTTTACTGCTCTCCTACCTCGGCGTGCATGTGGTGAGCCGCGGAATCGTTTTTGTTGACCTTGCTTTGGGGCAGATATCAATGCTCGGTGTGGCAATAGCTGGATTGATAGGCTTTGGATTAAATTATATTCCCATATTATTTACGCTTATTGGTGCATTATTACTTTCGCTGATCAGCATAAAAGACAAACGCCTAAAACGCGAAGCGGTCATCGGTATTATATATGCTTTCACCTCCGCCCTCACTGTCTTAATCATATCAAAAACCCCTCACGGCGACTCCGACATACAGGAAGTCCTGTTCGGAAATATCCTGGCAGTGAGTTGGGAACAAATTGCAATGGTGGGAACTGTATTTGGAATACTAACATTAATGCATGCCGTTTTTTACAAAAAGTTTTTTCTCTTGACGGAACACATGGCAGATGAACAAAAAAATCATGTTGGATTATTGAATCTATGGAATTTTTTGTTTTTTATTTCCATTGGGCTGTCCATCGTTTTTGCAGTGAAGATAAACGGTGTGATCCTTGTTTTTTCGTACCTGATTATTCCGTCTGTTTGCTCAATAATGCTTGCCCGCTCAAATCGAGCTGTGACCATTCTCGCCATAATAATCGGTATTCTTGGAGGCTTTGCAGGGCTGAATTTGTCCTTTTACTATGATTTCCCAGCCGGATCTTCCATCGTTGCCGCCTTAGGCAGTATTTTTATTTTGGTTTCAACCTTTAAGTTATTCAAATGGATGTTTGCGAAATATGGTTGATTATTGAATTTTATCCTGATGAACAAAATTGGGCCGAACCGCTTTTTAAAAGAGGAAAAATTCCATTTAATTTTGTTCCGCCTTTTGGTTAATCCGGACACTCAGCAAATCTCTTAATATGTTGCGTCCTGAACGCCAATAAAATAGTGACGCTGTACTTGGAATGGAGAAAAGGCCCCCTGACTCCCCTATCCTATCCAAATATCTGCTCCGGCGGATTCCCAACCCCTCAAAATAGTCCATTGCCGTACCTTATAAGGTATCCAACAAAGTTAACCATGAAAAAAAGCTCCTTTCTATTCCTCTTTGTGACATTCCTTTTTCCCAATATTTATGCTCAAAAACAAAGAGTAAAATTCACCAATGCCCGCGATTTCGATGAAAATCGATATTCTGAAATTAAAGGTAGTCCGTTCTATTTTAAAGATTGGGTGAGTTCCACAATTTACGGAACCGACCATTCTGTTTATGAAAACATTTTGATAAATTACAATGGCTATACCCAAACTTTTGAGGCGACAAAGGATGGGAAATGGATTGAATTAAATTTGGATTGGATTCGAAGAATCGAAGTGAAAAAGAAAGGAAATGAAAAGGTTTTCAAAGCGGTCGAAGGAGAGGAGGTCATTTTTCAGAGAATCCTTCACCCCGATTTTCCCGATAAATTTGCCGTCCTGTATTATGAAGGTAAAAACATTCAAATGATGCAGGAATGGCGGGTTGCGCTTTCGGAAAAAAAAGTAGAAACGCCCGGTAAGACACAAGAATTTGAACGATTTATGGTCAAAGAGAATTATTATTTGCTCAAAGCCGGCGACCTGTACCCTGTAAAGCTGAAAAAGAAAAGTTTGCTTCCGGCATTAGGCAAAGTCCACAAATTGGAAGCATTTGCAAAAAAGGAAAAATTGAAATTCGATTCGAAAGAAGACTTGAAAAGGTTGCTGCGTTTTTTCGAAGGGCTGGATTAGTTCGTTCCAAAAATCACCTGCTTGGGTTCATTATTACCCTAAAGCTGCTAGGCAAAGCCGATGCTTTTTACAACAATTATTCCCGCGAAATCAACCCTACTGATGGACGGTGCAGAACACATCCGGGCTGTACTTTCTACCCCCCCTCCGGTACGCAGCGTTGCTTAGCTCTTCGTATTTTACGACTGATTTGGTTTTACTACCATTTTAGCGGAAATGCCTAAATGCGATAGTGCTTTAATGACTTATTGCCTCAATAGAAATGTGTGAAAATAAAATTTTCAGATGAATTCATACTTTACAAGGATTGATAACCAAGCTAAAACAAAAAAGGATTACTAACTCCTGTTGCGCACTTGAAACGGACTGCTGAGTGGGATTGACCTTTTT
>CAZJYF010000294.1:0-5423 GCA_964549665.1 uncultured Saprospiraceae bacterium | reverse complement strand
AGTGGCCGATTTTATCGCCAGCATGGGGTCGTAGCCGAGTTCATTGACCCAAACGTCGAGTTCGTGCCAGGTGGATTGACTGTGGAAATTCATGGGGATTCCGCTGTCGGTGCCAATGAGGAGGACGGCGCCGGAATTGCTCAATTGTTGGAACTTGCGTTGCAGGGTGGGTTTGCGGTACGGGGTGATTTGAAAATAAGAAAGGCGACCGGGGTATTTCAGGGAATTTTTGATGTCTTCGATGATGGAATCCGGTAGTCCGAGGTGCCAGGAATCGTTGTCGAGTTCTTCGGGATTGTCGCGGAGGTATTCGTAATTCCAAAGCACGCCGATGGTGGGAGTCCAGAAAAGTTTTTTGCCGGTGGCGGCGCGTTCCTCAATTGCCTGCATAATATCGGGCGCGTATTCGGGGGCATTCGCCTGCCCCGTATGTTCGAAGCAATCTACTCCGGCAAGGAGTCCGCGGCGTATTTCATCTGGGCGATGGGAGTGGGCGACGACCGTCAGTCCGTGCTTGTGCGCCTCTTCCACGACGGCATAGACCTCGTCCATCTGCATTTGGTCATGGTCAATCAATTTGATGCAATCCACGCCGGCATCGGCGAGTTTGCGTACTTTGGCTTTGGCATCTTCCGCGCCATTGACGCCCCATCGAAAAAGTTCGGTGCCGGGATAGGGTTCATGCTGAATGAAGGGGCCGGACACGTAAAGCGTGGGTCCTTCGAGTTCTCCCCGGTTGATGGCGTCCCGGACGTAAAGAACGTCGTCCAAAGGCGCACCCAATTCGCGGGCGCTCGTGATTCCTGCCATCAGCAGTTGTTTCGCCGAAGCGGGCATGATGACGTCCCGGTACAATGGCGGGTACTTCTTGTCCCAATGTGCATAATCGCTGTGCCCGTCAATCATCAGATGCACGTGCATGTCCCACAAACCGGGCAATACACTCATGCCTTCGGTGGAGATGATTTCTGCCTCTGCGGGTATTTTTAGACTACCCACTTGCCCGATGGCTGTAATGCGTTCGCCTTCGATGAGGATGACGCTGTTGTGGAGAGGCACGCCGCCAAAACCGTCTATGAGGGTTCCACCAACGAGGGCTTTTAGATTGGGGCTTTGTCCCAAGGCGAGTTGAAGGGTCAGAAAGGAAAAGAGGGTGATTAAATTTTTCATATTTTTTCGAGTTTGATTCGATGGTGAAAATAGGAAATCCAAACGAATTATTGCAAAGGGAGGATAAGAGGAAGTGTTTAACAGCTTTATTTTCAATGGTTCGATCCATGGGTTGGGTTTTTTGGGATTAAAGAAGGGAAAACCAAAACCAAATCCGGTTGCCACAGTTTTGTTATTTCAAAAGGGTTTTAGCTTTTCGCAAAACTTTGGTCATAAAGATTTAACTTTGTTATTCTTTTTGATTTCAAATTCTTGTAAATCATGACGGTAAAATATCAACTTACTATTCAGGAATTGAACCTTGACTTTATCCGGGCAATGCAAAAGGCGTTTGGTGGAAAAAACGTGACCCTTGAAATAAAGATTCAAACAGATGAATCTGTTCCCGATGAAGAATTTACTGAATGGAGGAAACAATTTATGTTGGATTCTGCTCGTCAATTGAATGGCGTTTTTTCGAAAGACGAACCTGAATACTCCGAAATTGACTTATTGAAAACCAACCCTGAGTTCAATCCCGAACAAGATGAAAGAAGGTGACATCGGACTTGCTGTATTGCCCCAGGATGACGGTCAGGTAAAACTCAGACCTATTCTCCTTCTCAAAAAAACTTCCAGCTTCGGCGACTTTATCGTTTGCGGTATTTCTACAACAATCAGACATCAACAAATTGGTTTGGACGAAGTACTCGTTCCCGATGAGGAGAACCATTTGAAGCAAATCTCTCTTATCAGACTGACCTATTTGCATACCATCTCGCTTAAATATATCAGTGGAACAATCGGTAAAATACCCAAATCTCTTCATGCGGAATTATTAGAAAGGCTCGCCGCCTTTTTTGAACCGACTGTTTAATAACAAATTTGGTCTCTACCACCATTTATCCACTTCCTTGCAGGAATTTAGTTCTACAAAAAGGACCCTTTTTTTGTTGGTTAGAAGACGCAAAGGAGGGTTGTTTTACTTCCTGCCACCTTCCCCGCCAAATTTTAGTAACTTTGGGGAAGTTGTGCTTGCCAGGAGGTATTTCATTTTGGAAACCTAACATAACCACCCTCATGGAAAAATTATTGACTTTTATATCTTGTTTATTCCTGCTAGTTTCTGTCTGCTCTAAAGGCAAGGCACAATCGGATATATTTCTCAAGCCTGGCGAATTCAAAAAATTGAGTGACGTGGAGTTGGAAAGAGGAGGAAAGATATTTTTGAAATCCAAGTTATACGATGTCCAAAAAGACAGCCTGCAATTCCTTTTCAATATTTCTGATGATGACAACCCTCATTATTTGACCAAGAAATACCCCTTGGGAGAGGTTGATGTCCTTACGGTTAAAAACAAAAAGAGAAAGACCAAATATGGGGTCCTAGGGGGGGTAGCGCTTGGGGTTGCTTCATTCTTCCTCATTGATGCGATTACCCAAAACGGGGACGAAAATTCCGTCAAAGCTGCTCTTGGTCAAAATCCAACAGATGGAAGTTTTGAACCGATTGCGGGCGCAGTTGTCGGATTTGGCTTGGGGATTTTAATTGGCGAAACGATATCTATTAAAAGATTCAATTTTAAAAAAGACCGAAAAAGGGCGTACTATAAATTGAGACAATATGATTACCATTGATTTTCACCTGTCCTTGGTTCCCTTCTATTCCTTTGGTGTAAGTTAGTTCAGTCTTGCCCTGTCTTTTGATTTGATTCCTTCCAAATCCGCTTTCTGTCATCCCACAATGGTTTCTTTCTACTACCTTTTGCAATTATTCTCAAAACCTATCCGTTTAGGTGGACATGAGAGATTTTGTATTGAAAGAAAAAGAATCTATAACACTACAAAATAATCAAAAAATGGGAACAAAAAATCTGCTTCGTGTCCTTTCATTTTGCTTTTTATTTCTTTTCGCCCTGGGGCTTTTTACCCTTTTAAGTGGCTGTGGTGGAGGCGATGAATTTAGCCTCGACCCGGAATCAGGGCTATTTGGGGTCAGTTGCGCAGGTAATGAGATCGATACTACCGCCTACTATGTATCGCCTTCCGGGAATGATTCAGCTAGTGGAATAAAGGTGGAAGAAGCTTTTGCCACGATAGCCCAAGCCTTTTCGGTCGTTCGGCCAGGAGGGGCCATTCGCATTCTTCCCGGCATTTACCGGGAGAGTATTGGCCTCAATTCTTGTGGCTCGGTGGCAAGTCCGATTACGGTAGAAGGCTTCAACGGACGGCCTGTGTTGGATGGGGAGCAAAAAAAGACGATGGCAATATTTTGTGAAAACTGCGATAATTACATTTTTAGGAATTTAGAAATCCGGAATTTTACAGATTTGGGTATTGCTGCTTCGCAGAGCAAAAACATTGTTTTGACAGATTTAAAGGTGCATGGAAATGGCCATAAGGTGCAGTTGCGCAGTTACGAATTTGAAGGTTACGGCATCCATGTTGAGAATTCGGAAAATGTTGAAATAGCTAATAACGAGGTCTATGAAAATGGTCCTAATCCTCAAATTTTCCCCGATTACCTCATGGGAACAGGCATTAATACCTTTGCCAATCACCAGGTGAGGATCCACGATAACCGTTGTTACCAAAACACGGGGGGAGGGATTCTCGTGGAGGATAGCTTCGACGTTTTGGTCGAAACGAACGAGGTGTTTGACAATGACCTCGACGCTTCGGCGGACGGATGGTGGGACGGTGGCGTGTGGGTAGATGGGGGGGGTGACGTTACTTTGCGCGACAATTTTTTCCACGACAATCTTGGGCCGGGAATTGAAATCAGTGATGAAGATTCCCAGGATCCCAAAGGGTATATTTTAGAAAATAACAGGAGCATCAACAATTATTTCGGCATATTCATCTGGAATTTTGGCACCAATGACTGGCCTGATCCTACCATCATAAAAAAATCCGGAAATGAGTTTTCCGGCAATTCAAGGATGGATGTTTGGATTGTCGATGTATTCTGAAATTGTTGTCAACCTCTTCTTTCAAAGTACCCAATTGCTGAAATTGCCCAAGATTTTGGCAAGGACGGATGTCATTTTTTCCATTTTATGTTGCAACCGGCGCTTGGAAATTGCTTTTCTGGCACGGGTTCCCCTGCCAATATCGCATCTAAAGCAGCTCTTAAATCTGCCCCCGTTAAGGGAACTTCGGAATTTGGGCGGGAAGCATCTAACCGCCCCCGGTAGGCTAGTTTCAAATTGCCGTCAAATACATAAATGTCGGGTGTACAAGCGGCGTCGTAGGCTTTGGCAACTTCCTGCGATTCGTCGTAAAGATAAGGGAAGCAATAGCCTTCTCTTTCCGCAGTTTCTCGCATTTTGACAGGAGAATCAGCAGGGTAGTTCTCAACGTCGTTCGAATTGATTGCCACGAATGATACCCCTTTCGGAGCGTATTCGTTGGACAGGCGGACAATTTCAGGATTGACGTGGATGACGTAGGGACAGTGATTGCAAATAAATAGCACCACAGTGGCATTTTCGGAGGCAATTTCTTTTAGGCTCACTTTGTTTCCCGAAATGGTGTCGGGAAGCCTGAAGTCGGGTGCTTTGGTTCCAAGGGGAAGCATGGTCGATTCTGTTAAAGCCATAGTTAAATTGGTTTTGGAAATTATTTTTGAAGAACTAAAAACTCTACCCTCCGGTTCATCTGCCTTCCTTTTGAAGTTCGGTTAGAAGCCAGTGGTTCAGAACTGCCCAAACCGCTGAAATGGGCGCGCTGGTCGGAAATTCCGTTGATTGTAAGGTAGCGCACCACTGCCTTTGCCCGTTTTTCCGAAAGGGGCAAATTGTAATCATCTTCTCCCTCGTTGTCGGTGTGTCCTCTTATTTCAATGATCATGGTAGGGTTTTCGCGCATAATTTTCAACAATTTTTTCAATTCCACATACGAGCGGGGCAGCAATTCGGATTTGTCAAACTCAAAGAAAATATTTTTTAAAGCGACTACCTTTCCTTTTTCCAGAACCACTTTCGTCAAATCGTCTTCTTTGACCGGCACAGGCAAAATAGGGGGCAGTTTTTTCACCGACACATCATCGAGGTAGTAGTAGGCATATTGCAGGGGGTCTTTTACGACGGTCAGGGTGGTGGTCATGCTATCTGGGAAAAAATTTCCGATGACCAAAAAGTTCGCTTCCTGTTCTGCTTTGAACATGCCCGAAACCCGAACCCATTCTCCCTTGCAGGCACCGATGAGTTTTCTGTCATTCTCATGGGGTCGTGTTGGTAAAACTCTGTCGTGCTTGATTCCACTACGTCCTT
>CAZJYF010000293.1:0-5424 GCA_964549665.1 uncultured Saprospiraceae bacterium | reverse complement strand
TAGGACCACTAAAAGAAGAAGATTCTTTGATAGAAATCCCAATTAGCGCTTTAATAATTGTTTTCTTTGTTTCTTCTGGAACATCTGGGTCTTCAACTATTGGTTTGAGTTCGTCAGGAATAATTAATTCGTCAGGAAATTTGAACTCTTTCTTATCTTTTTGCGGCTTATTTTTATTAGCTGGTTGTAATTCTTCATCCATGTGCAAATACTATTTTCCTATTCCATGAATTTTCACATATGCCTTTTTAATGTCTTGACCGACAACACCCCAGTCAGATTCGATAGCTTTAGCATCTGCCTCTTTGGAACTTTTACCATAATTAAATGGAAAATAATTTCCCGCAAGGTTCAAAACACTTCCAGCACCTATAAGAAATGAAGGTGTGTTAAATAAGAAGTCTGAACGGTATTTTTTGTTTCTTTTCATTGTTTGTCTTATTAAATACTTGTTGCAAAGTTAATACTTTTTATGCATATCAGGAAACGCATAAAGCTTTAATTTGTTGCCTTTTTAGGCTTGGCAAGTTTTCAATTTTTCTTTTGTTGATTCCCCCCCGAATTTCCAAATCTCCTAACCTAGAACACAATTCATTCATTTCTCAACCTGTGTATTATTTCCCGCCTATCCCGTACCGAAATTTCGGTATCGGGAGGAGACTTGACCCATTTGGAATTTATTCGGTTCCTGCTTCAGAAATTCCTCCGTCCAGAACCTGATTGTTTCGTGATGGTCTTTCCAGGAAAACCAGGTGGAAGTAGCCCATTCCTTGCACTTATCAAAATACTCTTTTTTGTTGTCTAAATTCCACACATCATAAATCGTTGTTTCACCAAAGGATTTAGGTGGCTTCAGGTATTCAATAAAATGGGTATGCTTATGGAATTGGGAAAACCGGTTTTTGTAATTGCCAGCTTCGCGCAAAGGCATCCCTTTCTCCAGCAACATATGCAAACAGGATAAATGGATACCCACGGAGTTTACGGCTTGCCGGCAGTCTGCTTTTCCGGGATGTTGACAGGCATAAGCGTCAACGGTGAAGTGGTGAGCCCGGGCATACCAGATGTCGGCGTATTCCTTCTCCAACACCTCGCAAAACAAAGCCCAACAACCCGGAGACGAAAGCATGTATTTGTGTTGGTCGCCTTCCATGTCGAGACAAAGCGCTCGACAGGAAAAACAGTTAATTAAATCCTCCATTAATTTTTATGATCAATTTCCATGGTACAATTTTAAATCGTGCCTAAAGTCCCGTTAGGGATGGAATATCGGTAACAACGTCGGTTAGCACCAAATCCAGTCCTGTCAGAGACGAAATATGAAGGTCAGCTTTCTATATTGCGTCCCTAACGGGACTTTCGGCATAAAATAAAACTGCACCCCAATTTTCAATAGAATGAATTTCAAAATGATGATTATCAAGTATTTACAATAAAACAAAGCAAAAATATTTATTAATTTGGAAAAAGTAATTTCCTTTTTCGATATCATCGTCAAATTGAAAAGGCTGCCAAAATATTTCCGATTTGCTAGATAACGTGAGTTTTTTTTATATCCAAAACTCACATTAAATATAAAAAATTTGGTAAGTCGATAATTTATTGATTTTAAGAAAGCGTTTAAATTTTATATTTCTGCCGTAAATTCAATAAAATACGGTTAGGAATCCCAAAAGGAAGCGAAAAAAAAGCGCCTTTTAGGGAGAAGTTTAGCAATTTCCTAAATTTAGTCTTTTATCTAAAGTCAAGACAACCTTCTCCCGCCATGAAATTCATGCAAACCTTCTTTTTCCTTTTCCTCTCTTCCTTTTTGGCAGCACAGTCTCAAGCGCTATTGGAATTAGAAAGCGCCCTGACCCAAAAGTCGGGATTGGATTTTGTTCAAAGTTCCCTAAAACTTTCCGAAGGCTATTACATCGAAGGTTTTTACGCGAAGTCGGTGGTGCGGGCAAAAAGAGCCTTTGCAGCAGCCCAAAAAATTGGAAATAGAGAATATATGGCGGCATCTTTGACGCAGGAAGGAAAAGCGCTGCTGAAAATTGGAAAACGGAAAGCCGTCAACCGCAAAAAGGCCGTCGAGAACTTTCGGAAAAGTATTCGCCTGACAAATGACCCCGAATTGAAACTCGAAAATTTTGAACAATTGGAAGCTTTGGCCCGTCAGCGGGGAAAGGAAAAAGAAGCAGAACTGATAGCCCTCCAAATCGCGCGATTGCGAGGCGAACCGGTGGCTGCCCATAGTCCCCTTTCGGGGAGTAGAAAAGGAGGTCTTTTTGGCAAAAAAAGAAAGCAAGCCATAGAAAAAGTTAAAGAGATACAGTGGGAAAACCGGGAACTCAACGAACAAATGGTCGCTTTGGACAGGCAACGCCGAAAACTGGAAGCTAAAAGCGCCGACTTGCTAGATGTCCTTTCGCAAAAAGATTCCGCCATCGTGCAAATGACGGAAGAACAAATGCAAACGGAATTGATGATATTGGAAAAGGAGCGAATGGTGGATTCCTTCGCGTATGCCACCTTGATGGATTCGATGTTTTTGGCAAACCAGGACATAAAGATTGTGGAACAAAAAACGCAAATTCAATTCAAAAATAGCCAAAGAAATTTGTTTTTGGCTTTGGCGGCCTTGGGCTTGTTACTCGCAGTTGGTTTGCTTTGGGGCTATCTGAGTATCAAGCGGCACAACGCCCTTTTGGAAGAGAAAAACAAGATTATCCGGGAAGAGAAACAGCGCTCGGAAGATTTATTGCTCAACATTTTGCCCGCCACCATCGCCGACGAATTGAAAGCCAGAGGCGTCGCCCAAACGAGGCAGTACGACCGGGCGACGGTGCTGTTCACGGATTTCAAAAATTTCAGCCAAATTGCCAAAACCACCTCTCCTGAACAATTGATCCGGGACTTAGACCATTGTTTCAAAAACTTTGACCGCATCATCGGAAAATACGAACTGGAAAAAATCAAAACCATCGGAGATGCCTATATGTGCGCCGGAGGATTGCCCCAACTCGACCCCCACCATCCCATTAAAGTGGTGAAAGCAGCCCTTGAAATCCAACAATTTTTGATGGACTGGAAATTGGAAAAGATGGAAAAAGGAGAGCAGTATTTCGAGGCGAGAGTAGGTATTCACAGCGGACCCCTGATCGCCGGGGTGGTGGGGATGAAAAAATTTGCCTACGACATTTGGGGCGACACCGTCAATGTGGCATCCCGTATGGAAAGCAGCGGCGAAGTCGGCAAAGTCAACATCTCTGCCGCTACCTACGAATTGGTGAAGCAGCAATTTGACTGCGAATACCGAGGGAAAATAAAGGCAAAGAATATCGGGGAAGTGGAAATGTATTTCGCGAAGGAGTCCGCAGCCTGATTTTAAACACCATTTGGCTTTATAATGATGACTTGGAACCGATGGTTGCTTTTCACACTTCTCTTTTCCTGAAAACTTTATTGCTAAATATATTGGTGGACGACATTCTAGGGTATTTTTTTTAGAGCAGGTTTTTACCCCACCACCCAAAAAAAACTATTTTTGCACATCCGGCAAATTTCATCGGTCTACTCAAAACCCTATTTCGTGAAACGCACAAAAAAAAGTAAATCGCGGAAAAAACAAACGGTTCCAAAGGAAAAACGATATTCTCCCAAAGCGGGCAAATCGTCCGGAAACAGCTTTAAAATAAACTGGTTCAAAGAAGATACAAGTACCGACCCAAACCCTCTTTTCAAAAAAATATTCTGGGCACTGTCCATCCTTTTTGTGTGCCTGATGCCAATGCTTAGCACGCAGTATGGCATCGCAGGCGACGAGACCGACATGCACATCTACGGGCAGGACGTTTTGAAGTATTACACCAGCCTGGGTGATGACCGAAGCTTCGAGGAAGATAAAAAGTCGAATCCCGGCGGCATCCTGAAGTACTACGGCGCCCTTTTCGACCTCATCGCCGAGGGCAGCAATAAGTTGTTGGGTACGACTGAAAGTGCGCCCTACACCGTCCGGCACATCGTTTCTTCTCTTTTTGGATTCAGCGCCATCTTGTTTGCCGGACTGACAGCATGGCTAATCGGCGGCTGGCGAATGGGGCTGCTGGCGCTCGTTTTCATGCTGGTTTCGCCCCGCTTCATTGGCGAATCCATGAACAACACCAAAGATATTCCCTTTGCCACCACCTACATTTTCGCCCTGTTCTTCCTCCTAAAATACCTCAAAGAGTTGCCCCGTCCGAACTGGCGAACAAGCGGCATGCTGGCTTTGGGCATTGGCTTGTGCATCAATACCAGGGTGGGTGGGCTATTGTTGATTCCCTACCTCTTCCTGTTCGTTTTTTTTGAGATAGCCTTGCAATGGTCCACTTTTTCAAAGGCAGTAAAAGAAAAGTCATGGAGCCAATTGGTTGGTTACACCATCCTTCCAATAGGCATCGCAATAGGAGGCTATCTCATCGGTTCTCTTTTTTGGCCCTACGCGCTGGGGAACCCGGTTGCGAATCCCGCCACCGCCCTTTCCGAAATGACCAAATACCCTGTAAACATTCGAATTCTGTACGGTGGCCAACACATCTGGTCTGAAAATGTACCCTGGAATTACATCTTGAATTGGATTGCCCGCACCACCCCGGTCGTCATCCTTTTAGGCGTGTTGGCCAGTTTTCTGGTTTTGCCAAAACAGTTGAAAAAAAAGAAGACGAAATATTTGCTGTACATCGCCTTTGCAACATTCTTTCCCATTTTTTATGCGATTACAAAAAAATCGAACCTCTACGATGGTTGGCGGCATTTTCTTTTCATCTATCCTTCCCTGGTTATTTTGGCTGCCTTTGCATGGAATTTTATGCTTGATTTTATCAAACAAAAAAAGCGTTGGTTGTCATACGCGGGAAAAGGAGTCCTTGCTTTAGGAGTTGCCTACCCCCTTCTGTGGTCGGTTATCAACCACCCTAACCAAGTGATTTATTTCAACCCCCTTTTCGGAGGAATCCAAGGGAACTACGGCGAATACGACCTCGATTATTACATGAATTCGGTGAAGCAGGCGAGCGATTGGTTGAAAGAAAATGAAGATTTGAGCGCCCCGGAAATCATCATCGCCACGACTACCCTTGAGCAGGTAAAATACTATTTCAAAGACCTTCCGAATGTAAAAGTATTGTACGTGCGCTACTACCAACGCTACGACCGCCGTTGGGATTACGGCATTTTTTACAACCGCTTCATCAATAAAAACCAACTGCTGAACGGTTCCTTCCCACCACCCCAAACGGTTCATTCCGTCAAGGCAGGAGGGGTGCCGCTGTGCGTGGTGGTCAAGCAAAAAGACCAAACGGCACAGGAGGCTTTTGAAGCATTGAAACAACGCAACTACAATTTGGCGGCATCTAAATTCGAATCCGAAACGAAAAACCATCCCAACAATGAATTGGC
>CAZJYF010000292.1:0-5445 GCA_964549665.1 uncultured Saprospiraceae bacterium | reverse complement strand
AAAAGTTTTCCACACCATAATTTCAAAGTTACCAATGGCACAACCAATCGACCTATTTAAAAAGCTGATAGCTCACTGCAAGGAATACGGTTTCATTTACCAATCGAGTGAAATTTATGACGGTTTGAGCGCGGTGTATGATTACGGACCCTACGGTTCGGAATTGAAAAACAACATCAAAGAATATTGGTGGAAAGCCATGGTTCAGATGCACGAAAACATTGTCGGTATAGACGCTGCCATTTTCATGCACCCCAAAACGTGGAAGGCTTCCGGTCATGTAGATGCCTTTAACGACCCGCTGATTGACAACAAAGACAGCAAAAAACGCTACCGCGCCGACCAGTTGATTGAGGGTTACATGGAAAAACTGGAAACGAAGATTGCCAAAGAAGTCGCCAAAGCCGCCAAGCGTTTCGGCGACTCCTTCGACGAGACCCAATTCCGGGAAACCCATCCCCGCGTGCTAAAATATCAGGAACAACGAGAAGCCGTGAGGCAACGCCTGGCTGCCGCCATGACCAATGGCGATTTGGATGAATTGAAGGCGATGATTGAAGAGTTGGCAATTGCCGACCCGGAAACCGGTTCCCGCAATTGGACGGAAGTCCGGCAGTTCAACCTGATGTTTTCCACCCAATTGGGCAATATCGCCGGCGAGGAAGGCAAACTCTACCTCCGCCCTGAAACGGCGCAGGGCATCTTCGTCAATTTTTTAAATGTTCAAAAAACGACCCGGCAAAAGATCCCATTCGGCATTGCCCAAATCGGAAAGGCATTCCGCAACGAGATAGTGGCGCGGCAATTCATCTTCCGGATGAAAGAATTCGAACAGATGGAGATGCAGTTTTTTATCAAACCGGGCACTCAAAAAACCTGGTTCGAATTCTGGAAAGCGCAACGCCTTCTTTGGCACAAAGCCCTCGGCACGCCTGCCGAAAAACTGCGCTTCCATGAGCACGACAACCTGGCGCATTACGCCGACGCTGCGGTGGATATTGAATTTGCGTTCCCCTTTGGCTTCAGGGAGTTGGAAGGAATCCACTCCCGCACCGATTTTGACCTGAGCAGCCATCAAGAACTTTCCGGTCGTAAAATGCAATATTTCGACCCGGAAGTGAATGAGAGTTATGTCCCCTATGTAGTGGAAACCTCTATCGGTTGCGACCGGATGTTCCTCGCCTTGTTGAGCCATGCTTTGGTCGAGGAAGTGGTGCCCGGTTCAAAAGACCTGAACAATACCCGCGATGTCTTGAAATTACACCCTGCCTTGGCTCCCATAAAATGCACGGTTCTGCCCTTGAAGCGAAATGAGGAAGCTCTGGTTAAAAAGGCAAAAGGTATTTTCAATAAATTGAAATTATCCTTCAATTGCCAATACGACGATACGGGCAGCATTGGAAAATTGTACCGCCGCCAAGATGCCATCGGGACGCCTTTTTGCCTGACGGTGGATTTTGAAACCCTGGAAAATGACACCGTTACGATTCGGGAGCGCGATAGCCTGCAACAAGAGCGGTTGCCAATTGAGAAAGTAGCCGAAATGGTGAGCAAACGGGTGGATATGAAGCAGTTGTTTCTCGACTGATTTATTGATAAAAATCTTTCAAAAAAGCAGGTAAATGCCGAAGGGCAGCAAGTTCTCTTTGCTTTGTGCGCATCTCCGCAGCGGGGTAGCCGAAGTAAATTTTTCCGCCGGGCAAATCTTTTGAAACGCCCGATTTGGCGCCGATAGTTGCGCCTTTTCCGATGCGGATATTTTGTGCAAAACCCACCTGCCCGTTCACTACCACGCCATCTTCCAAAATGGTTTTTCCACCAATACCGACTTGGCCGGCAATGAGGCAGTTCTTTCCAATCACCACTCCATGTCCCACGTGTATTTGGCAATCCAATTTACTGCCCTTGCCAATGACTGTATCGCCGGAAACCCCTTTATTGATGGTGCAATTAGCCCCAATATCCACCTCGTCTTCAATGATGACCCGCCCACCCGACCGCCATCTTTTGTAAGACCCGTCCGGTTGTTTTTTGAAATAAAAAGCATCGGTACCGATGATGGTTCCCGCTTGGATGGTCACCTTGTTGCCAATAATGGTGTGTTCATAAATAACCACATTTGCCTGAATATAACAATATTTACCAATGTGCACCTGATGCCCGATGACAGCCCCTGGTTCAATGACAGTGGTGGGGTGGATGGTGGCAGTTTCACTGATGTTGGCCGTCAAAGGTCGAAAGGGGCGATGTTCTAGGACCAATTGATTGTAGGCATCGAAAGGGCTGTCGCAAAGCAGCAAGACTTTGCCCTTTGGGCAAGCCGTTTTTTTGTTCAAAAGGATGATACTCGCTTCCGATTGGAGCGCCTTTTTAAAGTATTTGGGCATATCGGCGAAGGTGATATCGCCTTTTTCCACTTTGTGAATTTCGTTGATGCCATAGGCGAGCAAGGTTTCGTCGCCAATGATTTCAGCTTTTATTTTTTGAGCGATTTCTTTGACGGGAATGGGTGTTGGGAATTTCATTTTTTATAAATTTAAGGTCAGATTTGCCTATAAGATTAAGGAGTAATAAATAACTTTGACAGTGGTTGTTGCACTAAGCTACTTAAAGAAAACACAAAGACTCACTATGAATTTTTCTTTGTGTTGCTTTGGGCAATCTTTGTGGTTCTCTGTTAAATAGGTCATAGTTGTTACACTAAACTACACAAAGACTCACTAAGTAAAGGTCAAAATGCGAAGATATTTCTTTTGAAAGGACTAATGAGTGCACCGAAATTAAAAACCTGGAAGCTGTTTAAAAAACATTTGAAATTTCGATCCATTGAGTTTTTAAAGCAGTTTCTAACCAAAATCCAAAATAGATGAGCCTGGAAAATCGAATCATGCAAGACCTCAAAGCCGCCATGAAAGCAAAAGACAAAGCTGCCATGCGCGGCATCCGCGCCATTAAATCCGCTATTCTGCTAGCGAAAACGGATGGCAGCGGGCAGGAGCTGAATGAGGAACGAGAGATAAAAATGCTACAAAAATTAGTCAAGCAGCGCAAGGATTCGCTCGATATTTACGAAAAGCAAAACCGGGCGGATTTAGCCCAAATCGAGCAGGAAGAAATTGCCGTCATCGAAAAATACCTTCCTCAGCAATTGAGTGAGGCAGACCTGGAAGTTTTTGTGAAAAAGATTATCGAAGAGACCGGCGCTTCGGGCATGAAAGATATGGGCAAAGTGATGGGTCTGGCAAATAAACAACTCGCCGGAAAAGCCGACGGCAGAACGATTGCAGGTGTGGTCAAAAAAATGTTGGCGTCCTAATTAATGGTTACAATGACCATTGACGCTTATTTGGCTAACAATCTATTAGGCAGATTATTTTAATCTGCTTTTGTCTTTCTTCCATTATTATCAATTCGATACAAACAATGGAATCCCACTCCTTTATAGCATTGGGTAACTCTAAGTTGTTACGGCAGTTTCGTTTTTTCAGGAAAGGTATTTGTATTCATGACTTTGCAAATCGGTGATTTTGGAGAGGGGGGGGTCTTTGAAACCGTGAGGTTTCATTATGAATATAAATATTTTAAAATCAATCGATTATATAAAATTGTTGTAAAAAAAAATGCATGATAAGCAGTTTTTTGTAACTTTGCATTGCCTACTCTGCATGAAATCCGACTCCACGTCGTTGAAGGGTATCCTTCTTAGTGCAGTTGCGGGCTTTTTTTATTTTAGTACATTTGCTTTTGTCAAAGGTCTTTTTTCCGTATAATAATTTCCAGATTTTGCATAGTTGGCAGAATCGTACAAATCAACCACTAAAGAAATTTTATCCTTTAAAAAATTGTAATACCTCGTTTCTCCCCTCTCAAATAATCGCTGAATAGACCAACAGAAATAGTCCGCAGTATTCAATAAGGGTTCCATCAAATGGTTCTGGACATTAAAAACCACATTTGTAGCTACTGGCTTTCTCTTTTTTGAATTTTTCCTAATGGCTTTTTCCAAAGCAGACTGAAGATTTTGGTTCTTTGTGCTGCTTCCTCGGCTGGCAATGTCTAAAATCAATTTGCCTCCTTTATTAAGTTTGTTTTTAATCAAGTGAGATAGCATATCGGCATAAAACTCTGCTTCCTTGCCATTGTGTTTATTGATGTAAATACCCATTATTTTTCTTCCCACAACCGCTTCAAAACTGCAATTAACCGTCTTTAAGAAATCATAAAATACTTTTCTTACCTCAGGTACATCATCAGTTGCATGGAAATAGTATCCACCCTTGGCAATCTTTTTTCGAATACTCGGAACTTCATTAAAGTAGGGATCAGTACATACCTCCTTTTGCAATTCCAACACTTTCTGGCGGACTTCTTTAAGCGGCTCTTTGAATTTAATCATACCCAAAATGAAACATTTTGATACCCCGTATTGCCCAATGACGTTGACTTTCCCTTTTCCGAAAAAAGTCGTATCTCCTGCTTCATCCAAATAGCGGTTGATTGTATTTATATCTTGCACGTTTCGCTGAAATTAAAATCAAAAAAAAATGAAATTCGGAAACTTGTTTTAGAGTAAGTCTAATACCTCAGCACCGCCGTAATGGGAAAGTGGTCGGAATAGCCTTTTTTGCTGCTTTTTTTGAAGGCTTTTGGTCGCAAAGACCTGGTCGCATTCAATGCATCATCATGAAAAATAGCTACACTATTCAGGTCGAATCGAAGCCCCTCTCCCGTCAACATGCCCCTTGTTAGCACCATCTGGTCGAGCACTTGGTAGCGGTTGGGAATCTTGCCTCCGCGTCGCAGATTGCCCAGGAAAAAAGTTCCTTGTTTCTCTCCACGAAGTAATTGCCAACAGGCATTGTACAGGAAAAACTCACGCCGGCGATACAGCCCGGGCTCTCTGTCAAACTTGTCGATATCGTTTGTTTTGCCAATGACCCGGTCGAGGTCACCTGTGGCTTTGAGGTGTTCCAATACGCTTCGATTGAAGGGTTCGTCGTTGAAATCCCCCACGACCATGACCTTGGAATCCCACTTTTTTTGCAGGGTACTCAGGTCATTTTGTGCTTTAAACTCCAAAAATTCCGTAGGGCTTACTTTCAGATGCGATTCGACGATGTAGGCGATGTTTTCTGCCACGGCTATTCGAAAGGGTTCCGATTCATATTTTCCCCTGCTTCGACTCGGCCAGTGGCTGGCGATCAGCACAAATTCTTCCCCCGTATCTTTGATGCGAAATTTGACTTCAAAAATGTCGCGAGTGCGGTAGCGCAAATGGACGAGATGCGAAACCGGTTCATCGACTATTTCCAACTTTTCCGGGTTGTATGCCATCGCCACGTCAATGCCGCGATAGTCGCTGGTTCCACTTGGGTCCATGACGACTATTAGGCTGGAAGCATCCATGTCCTCAATCAATTCGCGCAAGATCCCCCCCCTCCCCAA
>CAZJYF010000291.1:0-5447 GCA_964549665.1 uncultured Saprospiraceae bacterium | reverse complement strand
ATTCGTTCCCCAAGGCGTATTTTGGCGCAGTTCGCGGGTCAAGCCCTGTGCTTTGTATTCTTCAAAAAGTGCGGTCACGTTTTTTATCACAAAGCGGAGGTGGGGCATTTGGATTTGGGTCATGTCTTCGGGCCGCTGCAATTGGAGGTGGAGGCAAACGCCGTCGCGGCAGAGGACGGCATAGGGTCAGGAGACCTCATTCATAGTCCGTAGAATCAAACTCCTTTTTAAATCCCAGTTTTTTCTCGTAAAAGGCTACATCCCTAGCCATGTCCACGCAGGCAAGGACGGGGTTGACTTCTTTGAACACGGCTTGCTCAGAATGTGGGTTTTGATTCATTTTTATTGCTTTTCATCACTTCCCCGCTGTTTAAAATTTTCGATAAAAGCGGCAAGTTTTTCGTTCAACTTTTCTTCCTGGGTTTCATAAACAGGCGCATTGCCAATCTTACCGGGAAATTGTTCCACGTAAAGCGTCGAAGAGGGGAAAGCAAACTGAACGCCCAGGGCATCGGCCAAACGGACGATGGCAAACAAAAGTTCTTCCTTTATTTTCAATTCGCCGCCATAATCATTCACCTCGATGGAAGTTCGGAAAAAGATATTGAGAGAGGAATCGGCCATGGCGTTGAAATGCACGTAGTAACTTTCTTTCATGGTTTTGGGATGGGCCAGGATGATTAATTTTAGCCCTTCGATGAATTTTTCAATTAAAGCAGGGGGCGTATCGTAAGTGACCCCGATGGTGGTTTGAAAAAGGCGAAAGACGCGCACGCCGCGGTTGGTGACGGGTTCATTGGCAATCGAACCATTCGGGATGGAGACGATGGAACTGTCGGAAAGCTGAATGCGGGTCGTTCGGAAACCCACCTCCGTCACCGTTCCTGCCACACCCCCGTATTCAATCCAATCCCCAATTTGAAAAGGCTGGTCCACAAAAATCATCGTCGAACCGATGAGGTTTTTCACGGTGTCTTGTGCAGCCAGCGCAATTGCCAAACCGCCGATGGAAATACCGGCAATCAGGGCAGTCACATTGATGTCCAGCAACCGAAGGATTTGGATTATTCCCGCGAAGATGATGATCACCTGAAACATTCTTTTTACAATCGGGATGAGCTGCTCGTCCAACTTGCTGGTTGTTTTTTCCGTAAATCGCAAGGCGTACAACATCGAGATGTCGAGAATGCGCAGCACCAACACGACGACCAGGACGGTGGAAAATATTCTCAGCGCGACCATAACAATTTGAGAAGCTACGATAGGCAATTGGAGCGGCGGGATGAAAATTTGCAAAATTTGTAGGAGCACTAAGAAGCTGATCAGGCGGGCAATTTTCCAAATCAATTTCTCGCTCACCAGGGAAGGGCTGAGGCGCGATTGGCTGAGGCGCCGGACGACGGGCTTGAGAAGGCGGCTCAAAATCAAATGCAGCGCAACAATAAACAACAATAAAATCCCGATTCCAATATACTGCCAAACGGCAAGACCAAGCACCCGGTTTTGGCCCAGATGGGGAAGCAGATTCAAAAGGAGGTCGGAACCGAAAGGGTACACTTTTTTGTGCAATTCTGGAATCACCCCTACAGTCTCCGCCGAATAGAACCACTGACTATCCACCTTCTCGAGATACACCTCCGGCAAGTCTTTTGGGAAGGGCGTGTAATAGGCTCTGTTCGTCAGGCTGTCCGTGTAATTGGCCTCCTGCGGCAACTGATTGAGATAGACAAAAAGTCCCAAACCGTCGAGGATTTGCTTCAATTGGATGGCGCGTTTCACCCGCAGGGTGCTATCAGCTATGCCGAAGAGGGTCTTAGCGGCCAGTTCCGGTTGGTAGGAATCCGGCTGCAGGTAGTACAGGTGGACAAGGATTGTGTTGTAGGGGCTTTCGAGGGTGACGGGCGGGGCGTTCTTGGTTTGGGCAAAGCTGAAAACAGGAACGACGAATAAAAATGGGAACAGGATGCTTTTGAATAGTTGCTGCATGGTATTTTGGTTCTCCATTTGTTTAAATTTGATGTTTTGAAGAAGGCATAACAATTTTATATTAAATGAGAACAAATCCTACTTTAAACTCAACTCTTCTTTTATTTCTTTCAGCCTGATCTTCTGAGAAAGCAATTTTTTTGTCCAGTGAATTCCGTACTCTTTCAATGCTAATTCGTAAGCTGCCCGAAGTTGAGCGGCTTTGAAAGGACGGTGCGGATATAGTGTTTTCAAAAATTCTTTATGGCCTGAAATATAACCGTTGATATCCAAGGCGGCGATGATGAAAAGAGAGGAAACAAGCAGGAATGGTTTATTCATCGTTTCGACTGCTTTTTTAAAATTCCTGTCGTCGGAAATAATCAACCGTATTTTAATTTTCTCTCCCTGACTCACTAATTCGGCTTCTCCTTTATCTATGCCTTTATAATTGAACAAAAAAACATCACTGAAGGAATCATAGGTTGTACACAGCGACCAAAACCCCCTGTCGGGCAATAAATTTCTCAAAATATAAGCACGTTGGGGTTCTTTGCCAATTTGCCGTTCGTATTCATTTTTGATCTCAAGTGGGATGTGAATTCTAAAGAATAAATTCCGCATCAAATCAAACATTCCCAAATTTGCCAAATGGGTGAGATTTACCAAAGCATCATTGTCTATCAGGGCTTGTCGTCTATCCACTTTGATTATTCCTTTGCTAATGAATCCAAAACGAATAAGCCCAATCCTATTCCGAACAAGGCAGTTAATGCCCTATTTTGCTCATTTTCTTCTTTCACCGCTTTGTTTTCCCGTTTTAGCTTTTGGATTTCTTTGTCCTTTACGAGCGCAATGATTTTTTTTAAAAAAACATCCTGATTATCTCTTTCCGGGTCAAAGGCTAAAGCTGTAAATAAATCGGTCGCTTTCCCACCAATATTTTTCCCGATGCGTTTATCGTAAATAACTATCACCCTCGATTTATCGTGTAAAACTTCTAACGCGTATTGGATTTCCTGTTGGACAATTTTACTCAATTTCTTAGTCGAAAACATAATGAAATAATCCGCCTCTGCAATTCGCTTTTTTGTTTCCCTGTCCAGCATTGTTTCTGATTGGTACCGGTCAGGCAAAAACATTTTGAAACCACTAACAGCCCCGATGGTATGCAATCTTACCGCCAAGGTTTGCTCTACATCACTTTTTGGATTATAGGTAATGAAAAGGCTCACTGGTTTCATAATCAAAAATTTATGGAATTCTTCAAATTGAAAACCGAAGATAAAGTTAACAAATAATAAGTTGGGCTAAGATGCGAAAGTATTTAATTTTCATTCCGAGCACAAGTTTGCAACAGCAGCAAAACCCGATTGGTTCTTTTCTGTTGGCAGGTGTGGATGGTCAAAAAAACGACGTAAGTACTTAGGAGGTAGTGGAATAAGCGAGATTAAACCCGCAGAAAAAAATTTATTTCAAAAAATAATTTTTTGTGGTCTTTTTATTCGAAAATTCCCCCCTGCTAAGTTGTTACAAAGCAACTTTCTAAAATCCAAAAACGGAATTGGAAAAGGCGCTAACCTCCAGGCAATCTTTCCAGATAATTGGAAACAAAAATCTCGCTCGCCTTTTGAGAAGATTTCTCTGTCACGTTGCGCATGCCGTAGGTCAAATTCCAGTCGAAAATATTGGCAAAAGAAAACAGCTCCCGGATGAAGGGGCTGTCGTCGTAGGTGATGAGCCAATGGTGGGGGCAGTTTTTCATTACCTGCGCAAAGCGCTGGTGGTCAAAGGTTTTGTGCAAATGACCGTTTTTGCCGTAGAGCGCTGATTTGGTGGCAGAATGATAGGGAGGGTCTAAAAAAATAAAGACATTTTCACCTTCTTTTTCCACCACTTTTTGATAGTCTGAATTCGTGATTTTAACCCCCTGCAACAAAGGTTTCAACTTAGCCACCCGTTCGATGCTCGATTCGGTGAATCGTTTCAAAAAGGCTTGGTTAGAGTAGCCGCCGCTTTCACTCGTGCCGGAAAAGGTGATTCGGTTGAGGAGAAAAAAAGCCGCCGCTTTTTTTACGCCCTCGAAAGCGCTGATATTTTCGAGCAGGAATTTGTGCAAAATCCTGCCGTCGGAATACGACTTTTTCCACACTTGGATTTGTTCCAACAACCCCTCCATATCCTGCTGTGCTATTTTCCAAAAGGAAAACAATTCGGGGTACAAATCATTAATCCAAAACTTTTTGGATGGAAATTTTTGTTTGGCATAAATAAAAACCGAGCCACCCCCAACGAAAGGTTCCCGAAACTCCTCGAAAGCCGGCATTAGCGGTGCAATTTGTTTGAGGGCTTTGCTTTTGCCGCCGGGGTAGCGAAGGGGAGTTTTGATCATCCGTTTTTTGCGTGTATTTTATTTTTCTAACCTTGATGTATCAATACATCTATAGCATCAATGAACACCTTTACTTCACCAATAAGTGGTTCAACTGAACGGTCGTCGAAATCAATGAAATCATCATAATCTCCTTCCAATCTTCTTTCAAATAATTTATTGTAAAGTATGCCGAATTCAATTGAAAGTTTCCCGGTTTTCATTAGTTCTTTGTGAAATATCGCCTTCACCCCTGTATGTGTTTTCGCATCAATATCATTTTGAATAAAATAGGCCCCAATTGCATAAAAACAAGCGTAATAAAGACGATTGACTACCGCGTTCCAATAATTACTTTTTGCCAATATCAGGGCTTGTTCGTATGTTTCCCTTGCTTTTTTGAGGCGATGTTCAATCAGTTCTTTCTTCGTGTACCTCATAATTCAATGCCCTCTTTCTGAATATTTTTAAATAAAGGGGTCACCCGATAATTTTCCCAAGTTTCTTTGGAGCGAATAATGGCGCTGATAATTTCATCGGTATCTAATTCAAGAAAAAAAAGCAATTTTCGCAAATTATCTTTTACTTCTTCACTAGCTTCCCGGCCGGTTAAAATCAAAAAATCCCAATCACTGTCTTTCTGGAATTCTCCTCTTGCCCGAGAGCCAAATAATACGACTTCCGCCCTTGCATCGAAAGATAAAACGGTCTGTTTGACTTTTTTTAGAAATTCTTTTTTTGACACAATGAAACTATTTAATAGATTGATGCAGCGGTATTTGAATGTTGCTAAAATTACAAAAAAATATTTTAACTGGTTCAAATTGTTAAGAAACTGAATTCAATTAATTGCAGCAATGACCGATGAACACTCAAAATTCACTTGTAAAATGAAAATTCACTTCGGGATGATTCTCCTGCGCCAATTTTAAAGTCCAGGCGCTTTCCGCCAAAAATACCAAATTTCCGTCTTTATCGGTAGCGATGTCTCGCTTGCGGCGGTTTAAAAATTCTTTCAGGGCCTTTTCATCCTCGGCACTGACCCAACAGGCTTTGTAAAGGTTGGCGGGTTCGTATTGACAGGCAGCGCCGTATTCGTGTTGCAGGCGGT
>CAZJYF010000290.1:0-5461 GCA_964549665.1 uncultured Saprospiraceae bacterium | reverse complement strand
CAAATTCGTCCATATTCTGAAGTACGAAGATTATCATTTTCAACCCGCGGAATAAAAGCAGTAGACAGTCAACAGTTGGCAGTTTGACAGTTTGCAATCAGGTTATGTCTTTGATTACCAATCAACTTTAAACTCAAAATACAGAACTTTAAACACAGCCCGTCCCACAATCATGACTCCTGAACGAACAGAAAAATTTCATAAGGTAGCCCGGCGAAGACAACCCAATTTGACGGTCGTCCTCGAAAATGTCCACGACCCGCATAACATTGGGGCGGTACTTCGCACCTGCGATTCCGTCGGCGTGAACAAAATTTTTGTGCTCTACACCGAACCCCAACTCAACGAAGACCGCTTATATTTGAGTAGAAAAACGGCTTCCGGCGCACTGCAATGGGTGGATGTGCATTTTTATACGGAAGTGGAAGCCTGTTTTGAACAAGTCAAAAAAAAATATGAAAAAATTTACAGCACCCACCTCTCCGAAAACGCCACCGATTTGTACGCATTGAATCTTACCGAATCCGTTGCTTTTCTCTTCGGAAACGAGCACGACGGCATCAGTTCAGAAGCCCAAAAATACGTGGATGGCAACTTTCACATCCCACAGGTGGGAATGGTCGAAAGCCTCAATATCTCCGTCGCCTGCGCCGTGACTTTATACGAAGCTTATCGCCAACGAAAGAAAAAGGGATTTTACGACGACGCCCCCCTTCTGGATGCGCCTGAGCAGGAAACGCTATTCGAAAGCTACCTGAAACGGCACTCGTCAAAAGAAAAACGCCGGTCAGCTAAACGCCTGGAGTAGGAGAATTCTTTTAATTTGTACGAAACCATTAAAAGCAGTTGAAAATGCCAGGAGTAGCTGCTTCTGCGACCACAAGAAAAAACACAGCCTGCCATGAAAAAAAAACAAGCTACTCCTTCGCGCCGAGGATTCCTCAAAAAAGCGGGTTGTGGTCTTGGCGCCGTAGCGCTTTCGACCTCTTCTTTTGCTTTTAGCACCTTGGTGGCTTGCGCCAATAAAACGGAGCGAAAACTAGGCGTCGCGCTGGTGGGGTTGGGAAGTTACAGCACCCACCAATTAGCTCCCGCTCTGCAGGAAACAAAGCATTGTCGCCTGGCTGGAATCGTTACGGGCACCCCCGCCAAGGCGGAAAAATGGTCCCGCCAATACGACATCACCAAAGCGCATATTTACAATTACGACAATTTTGACCGAATAGCCGATGACCCGGACATTGACATCATTTACGTGGTGTTGCCAAATGCCATGCATGCCGAATTTACCATTCGGGCCGCCAAGGCAGGCAAACACGTCATTTGCGAAAAGCCGATGGCCATCTCCGTCAAAGAATGCGAAGAGATGATTGCCGCGTGCAAAAAAGCCGGACGATTGCTGCAAATCGGCTACCGCTTGCAGTACGAACCGCACAACCGGGAATTGATGCGCTTAGGGCAGAAAAAAGTGCTTGGCGAGGTCAAGACAATCGAAACTTCCAATGCTTTCTACGGCGTGGGCATGAAAAACTGGCGGCTGGAGAAAGCCCTATCCGGTGGCGGTCCCCTAATGGACATGGGCATTTACTGCATTCAGGGCAGCCGTTATACACTGGGGAAGGAGCCTGTCTCCGTAACGGCCCAACAATTCAAAACTCGCCCGGAGGTCTTCAAAGAAGTGGAGGAAACGCTATTTTGGCAAATGGAATTTCCAGGAGGTGCGGCGGCTACTTGTATGACGAGTTACGCAGCACGAAGCAGCCGGCTTACGGTCTATGCCGAAAAGGGAAATTTCGAACTGGACCCTGCATTTAATTACGGACCCCTGGCGGGACATGTTAAGGGAACTCCAATGGGTTTTCCCACCACCAATCAACAGGCGGTGCAAATGGATGCTTTCGCAGAAAATATTTTAAAACACACCCCCTGCCTCGTCCCCGGCGAAGAAGGACTTCGGGATTTAAAGGTGATTGAAGCCATTTACAAAGCCATGGAAAACGGGGAGAAAGTGGGCATTTAAAAGCATCACGCCAGGTTCTTCACCAAAGGGGCTCCCTTCATGATTTCTTCGCTGGCGAAATCCTCAAATTTTTTGAAATTCTCTATAAATTTCCAGGCAAGGGCTTCTGCTTTTTGGTCGTAATCAGCTTTGTCTTGCCAGGTAGTTCGCGGATTTAAAATCTCGTCCGGGACGCCGGGAACTTTCGCCACGAAATCCAATCCAAAAACAGGATGTCGTTCCAAGGAGACATCCTTGTCCAACTTGCCTTCCAAAGCCGCGGTAATCATTGCCCGGGTGTATTTGAGTTTGATTCGCTTGCCCACTCCATACGAACCGCCCGACCAACCCGTATTCACCAGCCAAATATTGGTGCGGTGGCGAGAAATTTTTTCGCCAAGCAACTCTGCGTATTTGGTGGGATGCAGCGGAAGGAAGGGCGCCCCAAAGCAGGCTGAAAAGACGCTTACGGGTTCCGTAATTCCCTCTTCCGTACCGGCCACCTTCGCAGTGTAGCCCGAAATAAATTGGTACATCGCCTGGCCGGTGGTCAATTTGGAAATCGGAGGCAAAACCCCACTGGCATCGCAGGTCAAAAAGAAAATATTTTTTGGAACATTGCCCATCGAAGGTTCTAAGGCATTGTTAATGTGATAGATGGGATAGGAAACCCTCGTATTTTCGGTCACTTCCTTATTGGTGAAATCGACTTTCGTGGAGCCGGGGAAAAAGCGCGTATTTTCGAGAACCGCACCAAATTTGATGGCGTTCCAAATATCCGGCTCTTTCTCTTCCGAAAGGTCGATGACTTTGGCGTAGCAACCGCCCTCAAAATTGAAAACGCCTTTTTCCGTCCAACCGTGTTCGTCGTCCCCGATAAGGTAGCGTTTGGGGTCGGCGGAAAGAGTTGTCTTTCCCGTACCGGACAAACCGAAGAAAATGGCCGTGTCGCCATCCTTTCCCATATTCGCACTACAGTGCATCGATAGCACGCGGTATTTGTCCGGTAACAAAAAATTCAACACGCTGAAGATGCCTTTCTTGGTCTCCCCGGTATATCCGGTTCCTCCGATAAGTATCAACCGCTTACTAAAATTGATGATGGCAAAATTGCTATTGCGGGTTCCGTCAACTTCCGGATCCGCGCGGAACTCCGGCATTGCCAAAATTGTAAAACTGGGTTCGAAATTCTTCAATTCTTCTTCAGTTGGTCGAAGGAACATATTGTGGCAGAACAAATTGTGCCAAGCCTCCGTATCGATGACCCGGATGCTCAAACGGTAGTCCGGGTCAGCCCCGGCATAGGCATCGCGAATGTAAATTTCCTTGTTTTGCAGTTCCGCAATCATTTTGTTGTAAATTCGCTCGAAGTGCTCCTCATCGAATGGGAAATTGATGTTTCCCCACCAAACTTTATCAGCGGTGATTTCATCTTTCACGATATATCTGTCGGCCGGAGAACGCCCCGTAAACCGCCCTGTGTCGCACATCAGGGCGCCTGTATTGGTAAGCACAGCTTCCCCGTTCTTTATGGCGTCTTCCACCAATTCGGCAGGGGAAGGATTCCACTTCAATCCTTTCAAATGAGACAGCCCTAAAGCCGTAAAATCTTCTATCAGCGATTGCAGATTAGTTTTTTTCATCTTTGGTAAATTTATTTTTCATTTGTGAGAATGTGTAAAAAAGAGTTTTTAATGAATCATTTGGCGATGTGCCAACCGGATACCGAAACTTCGGTTCTCGACTGATGAAAATAAAATAAATAGGCCAGGGGTTTTCCAACACAAAATTTAGTTATTAGGGTCTTGCCTGCGGGCTGTGGACACAAAAAAGCAGCCAAAAGCAACAAGACATTTTTTACCTTATCTTAAAATTTTGGTTTTAAATGATTCGCACAGGACTAGATTTGATGGACTATTATATCCAGATTTTTAGCATACCAAATCTGTTTTTGGTTGGGCATAATAATGTGAACGCTAAATAAGAATGGTTTTGTGCAGAGGAAAAAAGGAAAATCACCCAAAGAAAATGATTTTTGCGGAAATTTCAATTATTAAACAAATTTTTTTGGGCTTTGCGTCAAAAAGAACAAATAAATTGGCTTGGTTAGGGAAAAGAAAATAAAGGATTTTGCAACTTTGTGCGCTTATAAATTTTTATCCGAAATGCCGTTCCCTCCGCATTTTTTACCAAAAAATAAATGCAACATTCCGGACTAATTATTTAGGCATACAGGGAGATGATTAACATACTAATGATTGCTTTTCAACTAGATGTAAAATTATAAACACATGAAAAAAACAACGAACTGGTTAATCCTGATTTTCCTCTTGCTGTGCGTGGGGACCTTTTGGTATTTGCAAACGAGAAATTCGAGAAACTCGACGATCCTCGGGGCAGATAGAAATTTCAAAGTGGAGAATCCCGACGAAATTTACAAAATTTTCATCGCCAAGCGAACCGGAATAAATACCACCCTGATTCGGGAAGGAAACCACTGGCTTTACAACGGAAAGTATCGCGCAAGACCCGGGGCTATGGAAAACTTACTCGATGCCATAACCCATGTCCGCCTTCAATCCATTCCCCCCAAATCGGCTCTCGACAATATCGTTAAGGAATTAGCCACCTACGGCATCAAAGTAGAAATTTACAACCGGCGCGGCAAAAAAATAAAGGCGTATTATGTGGGGGGTACCGCCGCCGGAGAACGCGGAACCATCCTGATAATGGATGGGGCGGCACAACCCTACGTGGTGGAACTCCCCCTTATGGAAGGGCAGATTCGCATCCGTTACGAACTGGAAGGCGACCAATGGCGCGACCGCGCAGTATTCCGACAACCTTTGGAAGAAATTCAGTCGGTATCAATTGATTACCCAAAACAAAAAAGCAAGTCCTTCCGGCTGGAAAAGCAGGGCGCAAATTACAATGTGCAACCGCTTTATGCCTTGACCAAAAAAATCAACAGCCCCCTCGACAAGGCCAGCGTGGAAGCTTTTTTGATGGGTTTTAAAGAAATTATCGCAGAGGGTTTTGAAAATGATTACCCCCATAAAGATTCCATAAGGCAAATTATTCCTTTCGCCATTCTAAGCCTAAAAGACGTCCGCGGGAAAGAAAAAATAGTGACCTTATTTCCTTACCGGAATGTGGACGCATTCGGAAAAACCAAATCAGAAGTCGTAGAGCGTTACTTTGCCGACCTCAGCACCGGCGATTTCATGTTGGTGCAGCACCGGGTATTTAAGAAAATTTTTTGGGCATATAATTTCTTTTTTGAAAAGCCATCGGAGGAGCCAAGTGACGATAGGCAGTAAGCAGTTTGACATGGAACGAAACAGGTTGACCTATTTTGCCTTTTGCAAAAAAGGCTTTGAAAATATCTTACCCTAAAATCGTGGAACAAAACCATCTTCACAACCAACCACCTGGTGGAAAATTAATATTCTGCGGCGCTTT
>CAZJYF010000289.1:0-5477 GCA_964549665.1 uncultured Saprospiraceae bacterium | reverse complement strand
TGCTGGGTTTGTCTTTGTCGTAATAAGCCGACTGGAGTTTATCACATTTTTCATTCAAATAGTTTTCGAAATCTTTGTCATTTATCCTCGCCAGCTTTAGCACATTTGGCTCTGGTTTTCCGTATCTGGAATCGGCTATTCTTCTTATTTCGATGATTCCAATTTCCGGAATGAGGGTGATTTCTTTGTAGATGGAGCTTTTTTTGTCCTTTGCTTGCCTAAGAATATATCCCTTCTTGCAGTTGAAAAAATTGACTCCATCGAGATAAACCTGTGTTTTTGAACCAAGAAGGGAAATATCCCTGTCGTAATCGGGGCTGTCAAAATTGAAGGCAAATTCGGAACCTTTAGAAGTTAGTTCAATTTCACTGCCTAATTGGTAGTAAAAAACGGCTTTACTGACAGTCGAAATATTATAACCATTCGCGTTCTTTTTCACAATAAATACTTTTCGCTTGCCCAAATTGATTTCCTGAACTAAGCGGCGGTTGAGTTGGAAAACCTGACATTGGGTGATTTTTTGACCTAACGTCCGAATATGCCGTGTGTCTTCATTTCCGATTTCAAGGACAGCCCATTTGAGTCCTTCGAGCTTCATTTGGTAAGCCACGACGGGATTCTCATTAGAACTATTGACGGAATATTCCAGCCGGTCCATACAGTCCCGGTCGTACTGAAGATAAATATTTTGGCTATTTAAAGGGATGACGAAAAATAGGAAACCAATGATAGATGAAATTTTATTCCGGTTCATAAAGGATTGATTTTGAAGGAATAATAGTACAATTAGATGAAATTCCAAAGTTCAAAATAAGGCCATTATCTTTGAATATGCAAATTATAGATATTCAAAAAGGAAAACAACCTCCAATAAGAAAATTGTTCAGTTGACGAAATGACTCATGCGTGGGCTGGGGTAGTGGCTATTCCTAATCGTTTTGTGTTGAAAATGTACAAAAGAAATGACCTTACAAGAACAACCAGGAAAAAGTAAAAGTGCAGAAATTCTTAGCAAAAGGATTTAACCACCTGCAACATTCTTTCGGGATTTAGAATTTGTATTTGTTGGCGGTGGCAAGCGGATTTTTCGTCGGGTAAAGTTAGGTCTTAATATCCAATTTTTGAAAAGCAACTACCAATTTGGGGGATTTCAAATTTCTTTAAAGTCTTTTAACACTCTTTTAAGCTCCGGCAAACAACATCTCAGTAAACCATTCGGTTTTACAATAGTCCTTTCAAAAGTAATTTTTTTCAAAATAAAAAAACAACTTTATGAACATTCGGAAAATAAAATTAGCACTTACCGTTGACTTGATGAATGCTTCTTGCGGACAAAATATTCTGAACTGTGTAAAAGAATTGATGGGGGTTTACAAAGAGGAAGCAGGAGATTACATGAATTTGAAAATGAAAGATAATGCCAGACTCGATAGCACCTTTGAGCAGCAATCTTTCGCCCTACAATACGAAAAATGCACCTTGGATTTAGACCTCGTAATGAATAAAACCACCCAAAATCAATTTATCAATGGCTTTAATTTAAAAATAAATTATGCCGCTTGAAAAATCCCCCAAATTCCCCCCTTCCTTTATTTTGAGAAACATTTTTTGGCAGGTTTCATTTCGCTGTTGACACTTTTTAATTTAAAATTTAAAATTAAAAAAATCACTAGCTGCAAAAGGCTGAAATTGAAATTATTAACATCATATTTTTTTTAATTTATCATTTTTAATTAAAAAAGTATCAAGTGGAACATCCCGATTTTTCGGGGTACTTTTCCCTTTTTGTGAAACATGCCCATTTTTTTCTTGAAATTTCATTCAAACAAAGTTCCGCTCCGATTCGGAGGAATTACTCCGAGATGTTGGTAAGCCCTTTCCGTGGCTTCCCTACCCCGGGGCGTTCGTTGGATATATCCTTCCATAATTAGAAACGGTTCATTCACTTCCTCGATGTTTCCCGCTTCTTCTCCCACCGCGGTCGCTATGGTGCTGATTCCAACCGGTCCGCCTTTAAATTTGTGAATAATGGTGGAAAGAATTTTGTTGTCCATGCCGTCTAATCCGCTTTCATCTACGTTCAATGCCGTGAGCCCGTATCGGGCAATTTCGACATCCACCGTTCCGGTTCCCTTGATTTGAGCAAAATCGCGGATTCTGCGCAACAATGAATTGGCAATTCGAGGTGTTCCTCTACTTCGACGGGCTATTTCCTGTGCTCCTTCTTCCGTAATTGGAACTTTTAAAATGGAAGCCGAGCGTTTCACAATCTTTACCAAGGTAGTGCAGTCGTAATAATCTAAATGAAAGCTAATGCCAAAACGCGACCGCATCGGGGCAGTCAGCAACCCCATTCGGGTAGTAGCCCCAACTAATGTAAAGGGGTTTAGGGCGATTTGGATGCTCCTTGCATTTGGACCGCTGTCTATCATGATGTCAATGCGAAAGTCTTCCATAGCGGAATACAAGTACTCCTCTACCACCGTATTCAGGCGGTGGATTTCATCAATAAAGAGGACATCGTTTTCTTCCAGATTGGTCAATAAACCCGCTAGGTCACCCGGCTTTTCCAATACCGGCCCGGAAGACATCTTCATGTTGGCATTCAATTCATTGGCGATGATGTACGAAAGGGTGGTTTTCCCCAAGCCCGGCGGCCCGTGGAGCAGCACGTGGTCTAAAGCTTCGCCTCTCTTTTTGGTAGCGGCAATAAAAATTTGCAGGTTATCGACGATTTTAGGTTGCCCACTAAATTCTTCCAGCAATTTTGGCCGCAAAGCTTTCTCAATAATTTTTTCGTCTTGAGACAAATTTGAATCCGTGGGGTCGAGGATTGGGTTTTCCATATTTTTTTGAAAAGGATTTTGGATTTTTACTAAAAATGAAATTCAATCCCGGATGCCTTCTCCTTGCCAAATTAATTCTCCTTTGTCTAACTTATATAAATAAGTTTGATGGCAATAATCGGAAGGATCTCCGGAAGTTTCACAGAGCAGATTGCCTTGGCAATCGTAGAAAAAACTTTTGGGTTCGCCTTTTAGAAGGTAGCCCCAACCATCAAGGTAGTGGAATTTTACAATTTCATTGGGATTGTGCCTGTCAATAATTTTGTTCATCCAATCGACTTCAAAAGGATTGGAGATGTTGAAGCATTCCTTTGGAACCGGCCCCTCGATTTCCTCTATGCAGGTGATATCCACCAAGGCATTTTCAGCCATGCAATTACTCGCCATATCCGCTAGAGTTTTGTAGCCAAACTTGACTTTTTGCCTGTCTTTCCATACAAAATTGGCTACCTCAATTTTTAGGGGATTGAGTTTATCTCCGTTTTCCAAAACGATTAAAAATCCGCAACCATCCAAAGTCGAAAAGTCTTTGACCGTTCCGACAGTATTGCAAGAAGAAGGAGTTCCCGGTTTTGCTTTTTGTTCCGTTTTGCAGGAAAAAAGAAGAAGAGTGAAAAGGAAAATTAGGATTTTACTCATGGAATGGATTTAATCAAAATTTTGATTTGAAGTAGGAGATTTATGAAATGAATCCAAGAATTACCCCTGGAAAGTGAGATAAAAAATGTGAAGACTTCCATTTTTTCCCCGCCAAAGTTTAAAAAAGACTTTTGGCAGAATACCCCATTTTCTAATTTTAGGTTTTTGGGAATAAAAACTGGTTGTGACAAAAAATAATAAATATTTATAAATTTCTGGTTATCAAATAAATATAGCTTGATTTTGCAAAACTGTTTCCTACTCAATCCGCATGTCAAATCCTAAAATATTTTGTGATTTGGTGTCGTCTGTATTCTAAAAAACAAGATCGAATTACGTACCTTTGCGCCGTTTTAAAATGTTCGTTGTTGGCTGCTTGATTCGGAATTTAAACCAGCCATTTAATCAGCCCTGACCAAATAGCCAACAACTCAGCTATTCTATTTTATCAAAAAATTTTCAACCAGCCTGGCTTTGCCGGAAATATCAACCCGTCTGAGGCAGACTTTCAACGAACAACTAAAATGAGCGGAACAAAAGTAACTATTGAAAATGGAAAATTAAACGTCCCAGATGAACCAATTATTCCTTTTATCGAAGGAGACGGAATTGGGGCGGATATTTGGGCGGCTTCGGTTCGAGTTTTTGATGCAGCCGTGGACAAAGCCTACGGAGGCAAGAGAAAGATTCATTGGAAAGAAGTTTATTCCGGTCAGAAAGCATTTGACAAAACGGGAGAATGGCTTCCTCAGGCAACTTTGGATGCCATCAAAACCTATTTGATATCAATCAAAGGGCCGCTTACAACTCCTATCGGCGGGGGCATCCGGTCACTGAATGTTGCTTTGCGGCAGAAACTAGATTTGTTTGCTTGTGTACGTCCCGTTAGATATTTTAACGGAGTGCCTTCCCCTGTGAAGCATCCTGAGTTGGTGAACATGGTTATTTTTAGAGAAAACACGGAAGATATTTACGCGGGCATTGAATTCCTCAATGGCACCAAAGGAGTTGATAAACTTAAGAAATTTTTGATTGAGGAAATGGGCGTGACCCAGATTCGTTTTCCCGACACGGTTTCTTTGGGTATTAAGCCCGTATCAAAGGAGGGGACAGAACGTTTGGTCAAATCTGCCCTAAATTATTGCGTTGAAAACGGTCTTCCTTCTTTGACAATCGTTCACAAGGGGAACATCATGAAATTTACGGAAGGAAAATTTAAGGAATGGGGCTATGAACTTGCAGAAAGAGAATTTGGGGATAAAGTTTTTACTTGGGCACAATACGACCGGATTACGGCTGAGGAAGGAAGAGAAGCTGCCCAAGCCGCGCAAGAAAAAGCGATTTCCAAAGGGGCAATTCTCATCAAAGACGTCATTGCCGATGCTTTCCTTCAGCAAATCATGACCCGGCCAGCCGAATATTCGGTCATTGCTACCCTTAATTTGAACGGCGACTACATTTCCGATGCCTTAGCTGCCGAGGTAGGTGGTATTGGAATAGCGCCTGGGGCCAATATAAATTATCAAACCGGTTGTTCGATATTTGAAGCTACCCACGGGACTGCACCTAAGTATGCCGGTTTAGATAAAGTGAATCCTAGCTCACTTATTCTTTCCGGCGTGATGATGTTTAGTTACATGGGCTGGACTGAAGCAGGGGATTTGATTGTCAAAGGCATTGAAGGCGCCATTGCCCAAAAACGAGTGACCTACGATTTCCACCGCTTAATGGAAGGTGCTACCAAGTTGAAGTGTTCTGAGTTTGGAACAGAGGTAATCAAAAATATGTAACCAAAAAAATTAATGGGTTTTTCATAATTGCCCCTGCAGGGGCATTTTTTTTATAAAAATCCCGTGAAAATAATTCCACGGGATAGGAATTTTTTTTTGTTTTTTGGAAACAAAGCCCTTCATTCTAAAGTTACGATAGATTTAATTTTTATGCCGAAAAAGAAGTGCCGCAGCCACATGTTTCTTTTGCGTTCGGATTATT
>CAZJYF010000288.1:0-5489 GCA_964549665.1 uncultured Saprospiraceae bacterium | reverse complement strand
GGACATGTAAATAATTTTGCTTTAAATACCATTAAATTTTTAGTAGCCCATAGGGGACTCGAACCCCTGTTACCAGGATGAAAACCTGGCGTCCTAACCCCTAGACGAATGGGCCATCTTGGAGGAATAATTAATCAAAAAGGAAGAAAATCGATTAGATTTTCAGATTATGAGTTTAATTATCCGGCAAAAAAAAGAACGATGTTCAAAAGCGGGTGCAAATATATAATCTTTTCAAAAAAATTAAAATAGCTGAACAAAAGATTTTTAATAAAATTTTTGAGGGAATCTCCTGAATCTTTCCTTAAATTTGCGCCCGCCTTGCCCGAATACTGTCCAAAACATTTAATCTTAATTTAATGTTCCTTATCGGCATCAAAAAAGCAGGTTATTTACTTTTGCCTGCTTTAATTTGAAATTGTTCCGGTTGCGTGTCATTTGAGTTTTTGTGCAAAAACATTTGTTTTTGGTCAATTAAATTCATATTCGCTCAGCTAAGAACACGAATCTAAAATTAACCAATTAAACAATTATGGCAAAGAAAATTGCAATTAACGGTTTCGGTCGCATTGGGCGGCTTACCTTTCGCAACTTATTGAAATTGAGTGATGTAGAGGTAGTGGCAATCAACGATTTAACGGATAATGTCACCCTTGCGCATTTGTTGAAATACGATTCCTCCCAAGGCATGTTCGAGGGAAGCGTCAAAAGCACCGACGACAGTTTAGTCGTCAATGGCAAGACGATAAAGGCCTTTGAAGAAAGAGACCCCTCGGCCTTGCCTTGGTCAGATATGGGGGTTGATTTGGTGCTTGAATGTACTGGGATATTTCGCACAAAGGAAAAAGCCGGGCTACATCTTAAAGCTGGTGCCAAAGACGTCCTCATGTCTGCGCCCGCTAAGGGCGAAGGTGTACAGACCATCGTTCTCGGTGTGAACGAGGACGAACTCGACAAACGAAAAAATGTTTTTTCCAATGCTTCCTGTACCACAAACTGCCTTGCCCCGGTAGCTAAAATCATCCATGACCATTGGGGAGTTGTGGTCGGTTCGATGACGACCATTCACGCCTACACGGCCGACCAACGTATTCAGGATTCCCCACACAGCGACTTGCGTAGGGCAAGGGCTGCTGCTGCCAACATTGTCCCCACTTCTACCGGTGCTGCAGCAGCAGTTGGGAAAGTGGTGCCCGGAGTGGCTGGTAAATTACTCGCCATGGCGGTTCGGGTTCCGGTTATCAGTGGCTCGTTGATTGAGATGAATGTCATCCTGGGAAAAAAGACGACGACAGAAGAAGTAAATGCGGCGTTCAAAGCAGCCGCAGAGGGCAAAATGAAAGGAATACTTCAATATCAGCAAGACCCAATCGTGTCTAGCGACATTCTTCGAAATCCGCATTCCTCCATTTTTGATTCTCTGCTTACCGATGTGAAAGGAGACATGCTAAAAGTGGTCAGTTGGTACGACAATGAGGCAGGCTATTCTGCGCGTTTGGCCGATTTGGCTCATTTGATTCTGACAAAGTAATTTTTGTTCCAAAATTTTAAAGGCACCATCTGGAGATCCATTCGGATGGTGTCTTTTTTTCAAAAAAGTTTGGTTTAACTTCCAAAGCTTCCAACAATGACCAACCTTGAGGTAAACAATAAAAAAGTTCTCATCCGGGTAGATTTTAATGTTCCCCTCGATGAAAAACGCCGAATTACGGATGATACCCGAATGAGGAAGGCGTTGCCCACTATCCAAACCCTTTTAAAGCAGGGGGCGTCTGTCATTATCATGTCCCACCTCGGTCGCCCTCAGAAAAAGCGGAAGGCGGATGGGAGCATCGATGTTTCAAAATTCACGCTAGCCAATTTAGTCCCACATTTGTCGGAATTATTGGGAAGACCGGTTCGCTTTTCGCCACAATGCGTGGGGGATAAGGTGCGCAAATTGGCTGCAAATTTGAAGCCCGGGGAAGTCTTGCTCCTCGAAAACACCCGCTTTCATAAAGAAGAGAGTGCGGGCGATGTTGCTTTTGCCCAAAAGTTAGCGGCCCTTGCTGATGTATTTGTCAATGACGCTTTTGGAACTGCTCACCGGGCGCATGCTTCGACTACTACGGTGGCACAGTTTTTTGAAAAAGATGCCAAAGCCTTCGGTTTTCTGATGCAAAAGGAAATCGAAAACGCCAACTGCGTGTTGAGCGATCCAAAGCGTCCCTTAACGGCCATCATCGGAGGTGCGAAGGTGTCAGATAAAATTTTATTATTGGAGCGGCTGATTGATTTTGTCGATAATCTAATAGTTGGAGGCGGCATGGCTTACACCTTTTTCAAAGCACAAGGTGGTGAAGTTGGAGATTCTTTGGTTGAAAATGACAAATTAGATTTGGCAAAATCCCTACTTCAAAAAGCCACAAACAAAGGCATCCGCTTCATGTTGCCCCGCGATTCTATTATTGCAGATGGCTTTTCCAATGATGCTAATTTTAAGACTTGCCCAAGTTCAATAATCCCTCAAAATTGGATGGGCTTGGATATTGGCAGCAAAGCCTGCACTGAATTTGTCAAAGCGATTCTACAATCTGAAACCATCCTGTGGAATGGACCGATGGGCGTTTTTGAAATGGAACACTTTGCCGGAGGAACCAAAGCGATTGCCAAAGCAGTAGCTACAGCCACTGCAAGAGGTGCCTTTTCCCTTGTTGGTGGAGGCGATTCGGTGGCTGCCGTAAATAAGTTGGGTTTGGCTGAAAAGGTGAGCTATGTTTCAACGGGTGGAGGAGCTATGCTGGAATTTTTGGAAGGCAAAGAATTGCCCGGAATAAAGGCAATCACCGGCTAAATTCAACACCCTAGATCGAAGCTTCTGCTTCGGGAAGGTGCAAATAAAACACTAAACCAAAGGGGATTTGTTTCAGTGCGAAACACATTCCTCAATGAAAGAAATTATTTCTTCCACCTTCTCCGGCGAAAAAGCCCGCCAATGCCCTTTTTTGCGAAACCAGGTAAGTTGCCGCTTGGCGTACCTGCGTGTATTTCGTTTAATTAATTCGACTGCTTCTTCCAGAGATAACTTTCCATCCAAATAATCAAAAAGCTCCTGATAACCAATAGTTTGCAATGAATTTAAATGTTTGTATTCGTACAAACCTTTCACTTCTTCCAACAATCCGTTCTGCATCATTTCATCTACTCTTCTGTTTATTTTTTCATACAAAACCTCCCTTTCCAATTGAAGCGACAAATAAATAGGGGAGAAAAAGCGGGGAAGTTTTTCTTTTTGTTGAAAACTCGAAAATGCTTGCCCACTTGCCCGGCAGACACCTAGCGCCCGGATGAGGCGGTGTGGATTTTTTAAATCTACTTTTTCATAATAAACCGGGTCGGATTGTTTCAATTCTTTTTGTAAAATGTCGATTCCTTTTGCCAATAACAAGCCTTGCAATTCTTCCTTTATTTCATTCGGAACAATGGGATATTCGTCTAATCCCTCGCAAATTGCCCGGATGAAAAGGCCCGAACCCCCCGTCAAAATTGCTACTTCTTGTTTTTGGAATATGCTTCCCAATAATTTCATGGCCGACCGCTCGTAATCGCCGACGCTATATTGGTCTCTGATACTCAAAGAATTTATAAAGTGATGCTTTACTCGCTGTAAATCAATTGGGGAAGGTTTTGAAGTGCCTATGTTCATCTCCTTGTAAAACTGACGGCTGTCAACGGAAAGGATTTCTGTTTGGAAGAATTCGCCAAGTTTTACCGCAAGGGCGGTTTTTCCGCTTGCCGTCGGACCACCGATAACAATGAGATGTTTTTCTGCCATAAAGCGAATTTACAAAAGGTCTTTGAGTCTTTCATTAATTGGCTCGCTTCCCTACTTTAAAAATTTATAATTAATAAATAATGATATTAATAAAAATTAAATCTAATTATTTTGATAAAAAATAAAATAAAATTTTTTTGTTGACCAAAGTTTTCTAAATTCGCTTATTCTTTTCCGGTTATACCCTTCCCCTCAACTGCTTAAATTTTATTAAGCGGAAGTGATTTTCTCAAAAATCTCATAGTCCCTTAGCATAGAACTATTGTTCATTCCTTTGTAGGTTTCTGAATAGTAACTTAACAATACTTAACCAAAGTTAACCAAAATGACACCTGATAGAACCAACTACACATTATTTTCGATCTTAGCTTTTCCATTCTTTTCCCAATTATACTACCTGCTAAAATTTTTCAAGCCCGTTACTTACGGATTTTTTAAAGAATTGTGAATACTGTTGCTTTAAGCAATTGAATCACAAATCGATTTGGAAGGCTCAAAGAAATTGATTTACGGTTTCGTCCTTCTCAGATTAGAGTTCCGTCAGATTTTTTGATTTACAATCGTAGTAAACGCACCTCTTTCTATTTGTCATCTAATTTTGACTTTTATAAACAAAAAATTATGAACCGGCTTTACCCCCTAATGGCGTCCATTTTTTTCCTATTTTTCAGTTGCAAAATCATCGGGAATAATCAATTTAATCCAGCGTGCATTGTTTTTACCTTTATCCCGGCCGATGAATTAATTGATTGCAGCGAGACCCCCTTTTTCGGATTGCCTATGGCTATAGATACCTGCTGTTTTGACCCTATGGTGATTTTTTCAAAGACGGATACTTCCTATTGGAATGATTGCGACCACATTTTCCAACGCAGTTGGATTGCCACAAGCAATTGTGCAAATTCTAAAACCTTCACTCAAACCATTATTCAAAGGGATATGACACCCCCCTCATTTGTATTCAACAGTCCCATTTTGGCGAATGCAAACAGTGGGGATACCCTGACTTTCAATTGCGATGAACCCTTTCTTCTGGGATTGAATCCCGTAACGGCAGTGGACAACTGCGACCCTAACCCTACTTTGACGCTTTTTGACGGTTTAGCACCGGGAAATTGTTTAAGTGATGGTTATTTGAATTTTTTGACCTGTATTTGGGTGGCTGAAGATAGCTGTGGCAATAGGGACACCTTTAAAATTTTTGTCGAATTTGTTGACATTATTCCCCCGATTATCAGTTGCCCGGCAGATCCCACCTTGGAATGCGACCAATCGGGTGACCCGTCGGTGACGGGTACCGCCACGGCGACGGACAATTGCTCCACCAATCTAACCATCACCTACTCTGACGACACGACCTACGTCACGGCGCAGTGTGAGTTTAGCATCAGCCGGACCTGGGTAGCCACGGATGATTGCGGCAATTCGAGCACTTGCGTTCAAACGATATACTTTGAAGACACGACGGCGCCAATGATCAGTTGCCCCGGAGATACGACCCTTGAATGCGACCAACTGGGCGACCCGTCGGTGACGGGAAGTGCCACTGGGACAGACAATTGTGCCGCTTCAGTGACCATCAGCTACTCGGACGACACGACCTACGTCACGGCGCAGTGCGAGTTTTTCATCAGCCGGAGTTGGACAGCCACGGACGACTGCGGCAATGACAGCA
>CAZJYF010000287.1:0-5503 GCA_964549665.1 uncultured Saprospiraceae bacterium | reverse complement strand
AACTCGAATAACAGCTTCAGTGCGTTGGTGTCTTTATCGACGAAGTTGAGGCTGAATTTACTGTCAATGGAGGAAGTGCTTTCCCGCGAAGTGGTCAATAAAAAACTTTCAAAAGTTTGTTTTCCAATGCTCAGAAAATCGCCGACGCCCATCTTGCTGAGGGCTTCATCGGAACCAATCACCTCCAAGGTTTTTGGAATATCCCAATAGAGAACCTGCCCGTTTTTTCGAAGGCGTTTTCTAAGTTGTTTGCTCAAGCGTTCGCTTTTTGTGTAGCCCGATTCGAGGTGGGTTTGAACCAGGTCCAGGTTATTGGTCAGCATCAAAACGCCGTCTTTCAGGGCGACATAAGCGTCCATTTCTAATTCCGGAACTTTCAATGTAAAGTACTTTCCGGCAGCTTCCAGGACGCTTGCTTTCGTGCCAAGCCGGATGAGTTTTAGGATATCCTCCTCGTTACCATACGATAGCAGCATGGTGAGTTCAGGGACCTGTTCCATCACGGTTTTCGTTATTTCTCTCTCCCTGAAATCTTCATCGTATTCATAGGAAATAATGTCACGTTCCACCGACTGCATACCCGTCACGGCGAAAAGCATATCGCCTTTGAAAAGGTCGTAAATCGCCTCCTCGTCGATGAAAATGCCTAGAACGTCCAAAGCCCCTGTCCCCAACTCCCCATATTCGGGAACTTCTTTCAAGACGCTGTATGTCAGGTCTTTATAGGCTTCCACCATCTTTCCAAAGTTGAGCGAAAAAGCCCAATACCCCATCAGGTCTTCGTCCGGAATGTATTTTAAAAACTTTTTATTGAATTTCCGGTCGAGGGCGGCCTGCCATACTTTTGAAATTCGAGGGCTGGAATAAATCTTGTTATAAAGTGCGATTTCGCCCTTGTCAAAACTTAAACCAAAAGAATAATACGTGTCTTTATAAAGCGCCTCCAATATCTCCGTTGCGGCAGTCGACTCCCATAATTCATTACCGGACAAGAGGCTCTGTCCTTTCACTTCCTCCATGAAAAAATTAAAATCCATCCAAAGGTGGAGGTCGAAGGCACGGGCGGTAGCCAATTTGAATTTCGGATGGGTTCGGATGGATTGTTCGGTACTTCGGGTCATGGTTTGCTGCACCCATTCCTTTAGAGCGGAGGCAAGCTGCCCGCTGCGCAAAGCCCTCGCCTCTTTTGAAAAATCGCCCCCTTCAAATTTCAATTCCCCTCCTGCGAAGAGTGCCATCTCCTGATTCCAGGCAAAAGCGACATCTTTTTCCGGTTGCAACAGTTTATACCCCTCTTTCTGTACCGCCAATTCTGCGGCTTGCTGGCCCGGCAGATTGAAAAGATAGTTGGAGAATTTTTGGGAATCGGATAATTTAAAAACAAAGCCGAAAAACGAATTTCCGTTTTCTATTTTGGCGAAGCCATAAGAACTTTCCATGAAATCCATCCCATATTTGGAGGGAGAATTTACGATGTCGAAGAATACATCCCGTTCATCTCCGCTAAAATTTTGGGAAATTTGCTTAATCAGCAGCTCGTAAATATCATACTTTTGCAAGTCCGGGATAGCAACTTTGGAGTTCAGGTTTTTCGGGTTGATGCTGAGGACGAACGTGGCGTCTATTGGAACGTAATTCAAAAGCTCTTGTCCAAAACTAATGCCTGAAGAAAAAAGAAAAAAGAAGGCGAGAAAAATCTTTTTATTAAAGGTCATTTGGTTGGTGATTTTAAATATTTGGTGATAAAGTCCATTCAAAGATACTTCAAAATCGGGAGCTTTGGATTGGAATGAACCGTAGCTCCGAGCTTCCCCTCGGAGAAGTACCCAAACCACAACTTCTCCGAGGGGAAGCTCGGAGCTACCGGTTAGCCAAAATCGCTCAAATTTAGAATGAAATGGTATTTTCCAAGGTCTCCGTCCCGCGGGCTAAATCGCCGATGGAAGTTTCCAGTTTGATGGCTTTGCCGCTTGGAGACAGTTCCGCTCTTTTGTTCGAAAAACTTCGGATGGGGCGGTCGAAGCGAAAAATGCTAATCGCGCGGGAAGATTCAAAAACGTACCGCTGCATAGAGGGCATCTCTTCGTAGGCTTTTGGGTCAATCGGGTAGTCGAAATAGCGATTGAACCGGTGGGCATCGTAGCTGTAATTTTTGGATTCAATCGGGGGAACGTACAGATAATCCAACTGTTTGGTCACCGTAGTGACCGCATCGTTCAAGGCATCCAAATTGACAAAATCGCTGCTAATGGTGAAGATAAAGTCTTGAAAATCAGCGGTAGTGGCTACATTAGACATTCCCTTCACGTTCATCATTGCGTATTTGATATGTTTCAGAATGGACTCCACATTCTTGTTCTTGGGCAACTCGGAACCATCCACTTTTTCCACCCCCAGGTATTTTTTTACCTGGTCTTTGCTTTCGCTCAAGTTGATGGTGAGTTTGAATTTCCCGGAGCCATCCCGGTTCATGTCAACCTCTTCTCGAACTTCAAAACAAGCCGAAAAAAGGAAGGATAAGAAGAATGCAAAAGAGAGCACTTTCAGATAATTCATGGTGTTAAATCTTTTCCGTTACTTTCGTCAAAATCTTTGTGAAAACGAATCAAAATAGGTTTCGTTACCAAATGCTTTTGGATTTAACGTTTTTCCAAAAGGGAGGGCTTTTTGGCAAACCCATCTTACCCAAAATACATCAAAATACTTCCAAACAACAAAATCAAAGCCATCAAAACGATTGCCATTTTGAGGGAATAGCGCATATGTCGAACAAATACGTCGATATCTTCCTTCATGTGGGGGTACTTCGGGTAGATTTCGGTTCTCATTTTTTCGCGGCTGAAAATGTGCTTTGCACCAAATTCGACCTGGTTTTGAACCAACTTTTTGTACGTTTTTAAAACTTTAACCCTGAAATAGACATTCACGAAAACCATGGCGATAAAAAGTCCGATGATGAGAAAAATGAGGATTCCGTACATTTTTTTTCCAATTGTAATCCAAAAGGGCAAAGGTAAAGCGAAAGGCCGAAGAAAAAAGTTAAAGTTGAGGTCTGTCTTGAGCAATAGTCCTTCAATTGATGAAAATTTTTACTTTTAGGGCGATTAATTTTTTCACTTTATAAATCGAAATTGATGAGACGATCCAACCTCTTTTTTTTCCTCCTTGCTATAGCTTTTTCAAATGCACTGACCGCTCAAAAAAAACCGCTAACCTACTTCCTTCCGGATATCGATTACGACCAAAACATCCCAACCCCTGAAGAGTTTTTGGGTTTCCAACCCGGTGAATGGCATATCAGCCACGATAAGTTGGTCGCCTATATGAATGCCTTGGCAGAGGCTTCTGACCGGGTAACGATCGAAGAATATGCGCGCACTTACGAAAATCGCCCCTTGGTGCTTTTGACCATCACCTCGAAGAAAAATCACAGCAACCTGAAGGCCCTTCAAGCAGCCCATGTGGCCCTTTCCGACCCTTCCAAATCGGCTGACTTAGACATCTCCAAAATGCCGATTGTGGTCTATCAGGGATTCAGCATCCACGGCAACGAAGCTAGCGGCGGAAACGGCGCGCCTTTGGTCGCTTATTACCTGGCGGCGGGGAAAAGCGAGGCGGTAGAAAAATTGTTGGACAATGCCGTCATTTTGCTCGACCCCACCTATAATCCCGACGGTTTCAACCGCTTTTCGACTTGGGTAAACATGCACAAAAGTAAAACCCTGGTGAGTGACCCACAAAGCAGAGAATTCGACGAGGTATGGCCCCGCGGTCGAACCAATCATTATTGGTTCGACCTGAACCGCGATTGGCTTCCGGTACAACACCCTGAAAGTCAGGGGCGTATCCGAAATTTCCACCTTTGGAAACCCAATATTTTGACGGACCACCACGAAATGGGTTCCGGAGCCACTTTCTTTTTTCAACCCGGAATAGCTACGCGCACCAACCCCTTGACGCCTAAATTAAACCAGGAATTGACGGCAGAAATCGGAAATTACCACGCGGCTGCATTGGACAAAATAGGCTCGCTCTACTACACGCAGGAATCCTTCGACGATTTTTATTACGGCAAAGGATCCACCTACCCGGATGTGAATGGCGGCATCGGCATTTTGTTTGAGCAGGCAAGTTCGAGAGGGCATTTGCAAAAAACGCGAAATGGGCTTCTGAGCTTTTCCTTCGCCATCCGAAACCACGTGACCGCAGCCCTTTCCACGCAAAAAGCAGCCATTGAAATGCGGGAAAAACTGCTCGCTTATCAGCGCAATTTCTATAAAAATGCCAAAAAAGAAGCCGGTCTGGACCGCTTGAAAGCCTACTTGGTTGGCGAAAAATACGACCCGGCGCGCTTAGCGCAATTCCTAAACATATTGCTGTTGCACAAAATAAAGGTTTATCAATTGGCGGAATCCGTGCAACGGGATGGGAAAGATTATGAAGCTGAAAGCTCTTATGTCATCCCCCTTGAACAGCCCCAATACCGCTTCATCAAAGCCCTTTTTAAAAAATTGACGAGCTTCCAGGATAGCCTGTTTTACGATGTCTCGGCGTGGACGTTGCCCCTGGCTTTCAACCTCGATTACACCGACCTGGACAAAAGCAACTTTTCTGGCAATTTAATTGGGAAACAAGTGACCGATGCGAAAAGCCTTTTAGAAGTTGCCACTCCGGAAAGGAGCGAATATGCCTACCTCCTCAATTGGGATGGTTATTATGCACCCAAAGCCGCGTATTTTTTGATGAAAAGCGGCTTGCGATTAAAAGTCGCTACCAAACCTTTTCAAACTGCCGACGGGCGAAATTTTGACGTTGGAACGATTTTGATTCCCGTCCAAAACCAAAACCACTCCTCCGAAGAAATTCACCAATTGGTTCAAACGGCTGCGCAATCGAGTAGTGTGAAAATCGAGATTTTGAGTACCGGCTTGACGCCAAAGGGCATCGACATGGGTAGCCCTGCTTTCCAAAACCTCAAGCTGCCAAAAGTGATGGAACTCGTTGGCGACGGCGTTTCGAGTTACGATGCAGGAGAGGTATGGCATTTGCTTGACCAGCGCTACGCCATGCCGCTCAGTATGATTGAAACGGTGGATTTAGGCGGCAAAGATTTGAACAAATACAACGTCATCGTCATGGTGGGTGGATCGTATCGCAGCATGGGAAAGACGGGGGTAGAAAAGATGAAAAAATGGGTGCAAAACGGGGGAACGCTCATAGCCACTGAAAGCGCCATTCGTTGGGCGAAGGCCAATAAACTCACCTTTGTCAAATTAAAAACAGAGGATAAAACTGGTTCTAAAAATAGAAAAGAATCCCGCCGGCCCTACGCAAAAATTTCGAATGATTTCGGTTCCAACGTCATCGGCGGAAGCATATTTGAGACAACACTCGACCTGAGTCATCCCCTCGGTTATGGTTTTCACGAAAAGCAACTTCCCGTTTTCCGGCAAGGAACCCTTTTCATGGAACCCGCCAAAAACGCCTACGCCACGCCGCTCAT
>CAZJYF010000286.1:0-5525 GCA_964549665.1 uncultured Saprospiraceae bacterium | reverse complement strand
GAAGTAGTTTTCGACACAATTGTCGGCAAGGACGTCACCGACGCCTATGGCTACGGAGGAGGCATTACTTTCAGTTTGAAAAAAGGAAGATGGGAATTTGAAACAGGCGGACTTTACACCTTTAAGCGCTATGTCCCCAAAACACCGGACCATCAATTTGAAAAACAAGGTTATTACGTTTTTGAGCGCTTTGAAGGAATTCAATTGGACATTTTACAAGTGCCCTTAAACCTTCATTACCACTTTATTGACCGCCCCAAATGGAAACTTTATGGCGTTTTAGGCACCTCTCTTCACATGGTCATGTCACCTGTTTATGAAATCCAGCAAACGAAAATCCTTGCCTTTGCCTCTCCTTTGCCGCCCGACGGGAATTTCAATTCCCTGAAAGAAGAAAAAACATTTCCAAAGGGCATACTTGGCGGGGGCAGTTTCAAAGAGAATAGCTATTTTAGTGGAAACCTGGGTTTGGGATTAGAACGATACGTGAACTCTCGTTGGAGTATCTTTTTCCAGCCTAACTATCAGCATTATTTTTCTCCGAACGGCATTGGCCCGAACAAAGACAAAATTTATACCCTCTCTTTCTACCTTGGAACCAAGGTCAATTTGAAATAATCACAGCTCAAAAAAGGGCTCAATTTTCAACTATTTGAATTGGGATTTAATTTGTAAAATTGAGTTATTTTCACCCATTCCTTGCCTATTTCACCCCTACTTTCACAACAATTCTTCCTTTGTCTTTTATAGGACAGCATTAACCCTTCCTCCTGTCTTCACAAGGACAGAATGAATTCAACAATTGTCCGAAAATCGCGGTATTAACATAGCTTTTTTATTGGCGAAGTAAAATTTAGTTCCTCCTATAAAAATAAACTTGGCACATCTCTAAAACATCTCTCAAAAAAAACGGTGAAAGACCAAGCAGTTATTTTTAAAATTTTTGACCGCAATTTAAAAGTCAGTTAATGATTTTTTTACTTTGGAATTTGACTATTAACTTTTACATGGATTCTGACGACCGCCGTTAGCAAGAAAAAAACGGCAAAAAACTATCAGTGCATTCCGATGACTTACTGATATTGAATCAATCGACATTTACTTTTCTCGAAAAATTTGAGTAGTTCAATTCAGGACTTTTAGTTGTTTGTACTTCAATAAAATGACCGAAGTGCAAGGGGTAATTCTATGTCTGTTGCATTCATAAGAATTAATGACTTCAAATCCTCAAGTATATCTGCTCAAATCAAAAATCAAAATCTTTTTTTAACGTAAAAATTTATTGAATCATGAAAAAACTCCTTTATTCGTTATTGGCAGTTTTCTTTTTAGCTCAAGTGGCTATTGCACAAAAAAGAGACTTACGTTTTGAAACCAAATCCGCCATGTATGCAGCTAATGAAGAATGGCTGACTTTTGCATGCGAAGTACCGGATGGCATGGTCGAATTAGGACTTAAACACCAGACGGACATGTATTGGTATTCTTTGTACAACTTAGGAAATCTGCTTTTCCGTTCGGGCATGGGCGTTCACGTCGTATCCAGCCCTCTTTTTGAAAAACATGCCAGTGAAGACAAAGGCATGCCGTGGAGCAAGGGAATGATGCCCAAGCGCCAAAAAGCATTCATGCTCCACAAGGTTGCCCAATTTAAAGCAAAATCAGGAGCAGCGAAATTAGACAACATGTTCGCAGGTTATGGACCTCCAAAGGGCGCTTATCCGATTTATCTGGAATTTTCTTCCGGAACACCAACTTTTGTAACAGACCCGGATTTAGAAGATTTTGGAACCCTGCGTTGGGATGAATCCACTTTTGACAAAACCATGAATCCAGGTGCATGGGGACAAGTAATGATGAAAGAAATCCTGTGGGCGAGAGACTTTTTCCATGAAAACAGAACGTCCAAAGGTGTTACTTACATCGGCGTTGGCGCTTTAGACGGTGCACACGGTTTTAGAGGCTCCATGTTGATTGCTTTGGCTTTAAATAAAGCCTATGCATTGAAATCGACCCTCGCCTATAATCCCAAAACCGGCAAGTTAGGCGGAGTCAATCCGATGACTTACGACCCGAAGAAAGGGCCTATTTACTTCCCGCATAAGTACGAGGTTTCGTTTAAAGGCGGCATGACGAAAATGATGATGAACTCGATGACAAAGGGTGGTAAAGCACCTGCTTGGCCGAAAAAGTTTTCCGTGACGGACAATTCCAGTGATCTATTTGACGTAGCTTCTTTGCTTTGGGGCTTGAGTGAATTCTATTATTTCACCGACCCGAAAGTAAAAGATGGTTTCGATGCCCTTTTCGGCGATCCGAAGTGGATTGCCAAAGACAAGTCAGAAGCTGAAATTAACAAGGCCTTGAAAGCCGGCAAAACGGTTTTTCCAGCTAAAGACCCCCACAAACTTTCGATGGGTATGACGGCAGTGAACTTCAAAAACATGATGGGACTGCATTTCAATAAAGCCAAAGGTACTTTAGTTGATACTTGGACTCCTGGAAAAATGCAAGGCAAGCACATCTCTACCGTCAATGCAGGTATGGCAATTGTTGCCTTGGCAAATGTTAACCACCGCCTAAGCGATGTGGATAAACTCAAAAACGGAGCTAAAATGATGCTCATGGCACAAGCTAACTTTTTGCTGAAGCAGCAAGCAGACGACGGAAGTGTTGCTGATGGTTATTCACTCGATGGCAAAGCTGATAAAGGCGCAAAATCACTCATTGCCCAAACCTTTGCAATTAGAGGTTGGTTGGCTGCATATCAAATTTCCAAGGACGAAAAATTCCATAAGGCTGCTGAAAAAGCCTTTGAATTCATGCAGAAAAACCTGTGGAATGAAGATGCCGGCGTTTATCGGTCTTATGTCGGTGCAACCCAATCCAAATTTGACGGTATGAACTATGGTTCCACTTTGGGTGCCCTTCGCGAATTGGCCATTGCAAGAGATGCAAGTGAAAGAGCACCGGTTGCTGCCCGATTGGACCAATTCTTTGAAACTGTGGCGAACAAAGCAGGTTTGCAAATTTCAGAAATTGGCATGACCGGTGAAATGATTCCCAGCAAGAAACAAGCGATGCAAATGATGGCTAAAATGGCAGAATTGCAAAAGAAAGATCCGAAGAAAGCCATGGCCATGAAAAAGAAAATGATGGATTCCGATCAGGATGGCGTGCCTAAGCCTAAATTTGTAAAGGGTACAGAAAAAGGTGCCGCCCCAGTAACGGCAGCTAGTGTGACGATTAGTACTAAATGATAACGATAAAATCTATTCGAGACCCTTATGGTCCCAATGATTTTAAGATGTCAGTTGGAGTTGGGGAGTGGAACAATGCAATTTATTTTGCTCCCCAACCAACTCCAACATTCCTATTAAAATATTCACACAGAGCGTTTAAGATTGTCAATTGAGAACCAAGTTTCGATTGGCAGTTTCCCGAAAAAAGGGAAAATGCGTTCTCTCTCTTTTAAAAAAAGAAAATTCATCATCTCCTTTGGGCAGCTTATGGCGGAGATTTCAGGACCATCCTCCATTCTAATTTGCGATTTTAAGGTTTTTAAAAATGTCATGCTTCTGTGCCTCTGCCATCTGTCCTTTGGGGAAAATGTTTTTCAATTCTTTCGTTGCAAAGTTCCCTATCATTCAAGTTTCGTCTGTTGGAACAATTTTGCGAGAGTGTTCATAAACTCTATTTTGTTACATTTGTATTGATTATCAAGCTAACTCATTGAACTCTCTCTTTTTTTACCATACCCAAATCATAAAGAAATTATACCATGAAGCGATTAATTTTTGTTTCTCTTGGCGTGCTGTTTATTTTTCCTTTTTGTAAGGCACAACAACAAGCAATAAGCGCCACCAATTCTTCCGAAAATAAAATAGTAGTAGCGCCTACCGGGCCAAAAAAGGAAGCGGTAGCCACACCCACAACAGTTGAAATTATAACCCCAATACTGGATAAAGTTGAAACTGCTGTTGACAAGGCGAGTCCCTCTGAAGAGGTGACAACACCTCCCCAAGGGATGCCGGTTGCTGAAGGCTTTGGGAACATCAAAGGGAAAGTGGTTTATGAAGGTGGCCACGTTCAAAAAGTTTTGAGTGTCATTAAGGACGAGCACACTTGCGGTGCAGGTGATGTAGTTGACGAATCGTTAGTGACTTCTGAAGACGGAGAAATTCAATGGGCAGTTGTTTCCATTGCCTCGGAAATCAAAGGCGGAAAAGGGCTCGATGCCCTTCAAAGCGATAGGACATTGAATCAAGAAGGATGCGTTTTCACACCCCACGTTTTATTGGTCGGTGTCAATCAAAAGATGACTATCAACAATTTAGACAAGACCCTGCACAATGTTCGCACAGTATCTTTTATGAATGACGTGGTGAATAAAGTGCAAATGTATCTTCCCAATATGCCACAACCTTCGGATACCGTCATTTTTAAAGAGCCCGAAGTGGTCGAAGTAGTTTGTGATGTTCACGGTTGGATGAAATCATACGTCCATGTGGTGGAGCATCCCTACTATTCCATAACCAACGAAGAAGGGGCCTTTGAATTGACGAATGTTCCGCCGGGAACATATACCTTGAAGGTAGAGCATGAAAAATTGGGAGTATTGGAACAATCTGTCGAGGTCAAAGCCGGCGAAACAACGGAAGTATCTTTTTCCTATAAGGCGGTAAAAGAATAGCATTTGAAGGAAGTTCAGGGGAAGCATTATTTGAAAAAATAAATAGCGCTCACCGGAAATTCCAAAAGATCTATGATTTGGGTGGGTTTTTATGTCTTCGTAATGTGTTGCTACCCGACCGCGGTTGGGAAAGCGACACATATGAAGACATCCCCACTCAAAAATTTGAAGAAATGGACCTGATTGCAGGTATTAAAGCTAGATATTCTGCTTTCGGCTTCCTTAACGAATAATATCACCTTTGTGCATTTAGTCAGATTCCATAATCAGGAGGCGTAGTTGTAATAGCTTCGGCTTTACGCTGCCCTCCTGTTATGATCTTTTCTAGTCTCATTCCTTATTTTTCCTTAACCCGTTTGATGAACACCCCTCACTTTTTCACGTTAAAACAATTTGAATTGGAATTATTCTTCCTGAATTAATCTTTCTGTACGCGTGTTTTGTCGCTGAGTTTAAATCGCAGCATCGTTGGGTTAATTAGGAGAATGATTTTATTTTTTGTCAAAATATTTTTATAAAAAGATGAATTTTTCAATAAAAACCGGAGCACTTCTCCTATTTGCCTTTCTTTCGTTAAGTAATTATTTGCCCGATGGCAAAACCGTATTTCAAATGGATCCCTGGGTGGCCCCAAAGTCGGCTGATGCTTTGAAAAATCCGTTGAAAGGGGACGAAACTGCTACCGCCACAGGGCAGCAATTGTTTTCGGCGATTTGCTTTGTTTGTCATGGCAATCAGGGCAAAGGAGATGGCATTAATGCCGCTTCACTTACAAAAAAGCCGGCCAATCTGACCTCGGCCAAAGTGCAACGGCAAAAAATCGGAAGAGCAC
>CAZJYF010000285.1:0-5542 GCA_964549665.1 uncultured Saprospiraceae bacterium | reverse complement strand
ACCGAGAACCGGATCGCGTTCTCACGCCAGCACTACAACGACTCCGTGCGGCGCTACAACACGAAGCTGGAAGTCGTCCCGACCAACGTCGTCAAGAACTTCGGTGACTTCCCGCCGGCGGAGTACTTCGAACTGGAGGACCCCAAGGAGCGCGAAGCCCCCAAAGTGGAGTTCTGATCCCGCGCGTTCGGCCGACCCGGCCCGTCTCATGATCCTCGCGCTGCTCGTTCTTCTGGCTGCGCCCGAGACCCTGCGCGTCGAGGTCATGGGCGATGCCGACATGGTCCTGGTGCTCCGTGGAGGCGTGGTCCGTGCGAGAGCGCCGGTTCAAGCGCGATAAGGATATCGAATTCTGGTTGCCCACCTATCAATATTTTATCGAATTGCCCATTCGGATTCAGAAAGCAACTTTTGTCTCTTTTGCCGGTACAGGAACGATGGAGGGTAAAACATACGACCTTGTTTTCGCTACCTGGAATAAGGCTGAACCACAGCGGGATGTGGACCAATACGTCCTTTGGATAAACCGCCAAACGAAATTGGTTGACCGGGTGGATTATACGGTGCGCGATTTTTTCAATTTTCTTAAAGGGACCCTGTTTTACAATGATTACCGCGACATTGGAGGGCTAAAAATTCCCTTTTTCATGCCGGTGGAAAACAAAATGGGCAAGGGCAATTTACATGAAATAAAAGTTTTAGAGGTGAAATTGAATCCTTTTCCAAAGGAAGAATTATTGCCCGATAAAAGTTTGAGATACATCGGGGATGATAAGCCGCAGGGGTAAATTGGTCATTGGTCATTGGGTCATTGGGTCATTGCCGGTACTTGGAATAACTTGATATTGAGGGATTGGCTTTTTGCGAGAGACAAAAAATTAAAAAAAATAGGTATGAAAATTTTGACTTTGATTATTAGTTTGGGAGCATGGTTTTCCATTTTTGGACAGAAACAAACGGGCTATTTGAAAGAGTTTCAACAAAAATGGAACAACTCCAGAGACTATACCATCGAAATGGCGGAACTCATGCCGGAAGAAAAATACGACTTCCGACCGACCAAAGAAGTTCGGACTTTTAAAGAGCAGTTATTGCACATTATGAGCAATATGGTTTGGTTGGGCGGCAGTTATTTGGGTGGTGGAAACTTTGAAAAAGACCTCAAATCAACGGATTATTCCAAAGACGAAATCATTCAGTTATTGCAAGAAGCCTTCGAGTTTTCTAGGAAAGCGGCTGCCAATTTAAAGCCGGATCAATTGGAGGAAGCCGTTAAATTCTTTGCCGGGCCGATGACCAAACGCCAAATCCTGACCCTCATGAGCGACCATGTCACCCACCACCGGGGGCAGATTATCGTCTATCTCCGGCTGAATGGTATCAAACCGCCGCGATTTAGGGGGTGGTGATTTGAACGTAAATCTAAGCGGATACCATGAGACAAGATTTCTGTTATCCAAGGATTAGTTGTTTCATCTTCCGAAGATGAAAAGGTGTGCATTTCAACGAGCGGAAAACGAGAAAGAATATGCTTAATCGGCTCATAATCAATGGTTAGGCATCCACAAAACCGACTGTCCCAAACCGCCAAGTCAATGTCAGAATGGGCATGTTGATTTCCTTTTGCAACAGAACCGAAGAGGTATGCTTTAGCTGGCTGATATCCCTCTTGCTTTAAAGCTTCCAGCAACTCATAACTCATTTTTATTGCAGTTGTTCGATTAACCATTTTCGAATACGATTTACTATTTTTAATTTTTCTTCCGTATATTCTTTTGTAGTAAGCTTGTAAAGCATGTCTTTGTAGTCTTGGTACCTTCCTTCAATATTCCATGCATTTATCACTCTCAATTCATCTATATCCTCCACCGGCATTGAAAGGTTAGTTTGAGATAGGAGAAATTCAAGATTGTGTGTTATTGGGGGCAAAGTGGGACCATTTTCCTTGACCCAATGTGCCTTCAATAATTTTTCAATGACCAAGTGGGCAAAAAATAAAGCATGAACGAAATTGTGGGTGGTTGATAAATCCAGGACAGCTTTCCAATCTCGTTCAGCTGGCCTATTCCAGTATTCAATAATTTTGGCTTGTGTCAACGTTTTTCTTTTTTTACAAAAATAGCATTTTCTTAGTCATTTTGATACCATTTATTTTGCGAACTGAGTTCCGAAAACCTTCTGGATAGATTATCCAGCCATACAATCTTTTTAAAAGGAGGAACAAAAAAAATCCGTAACATTTTGATTACCAAAATATTACAGATCAAGTTGTGACCCCGGGAGGATTCGAACCCCCGGCCCTCTGATCCGAAGTCAGATGCTCTATCCAGCTGAGCTACGGAGCCAAAAAGTCGGAAAAATTAAAGCCCTTGAAACCATTCCTGAAACTTATCGCCCAAAACGGGCACCACCTTTTGTTCCCCATTTACGGCGGAAATAAGACCGATTATCCAAAGCACAAACGCTAAAACAATTCCTGCCATACCTGCCAACCAACCGATAATCGGGACGACAAAAACAAAACTCGATACCAAGAACAATAAAATGACACCCAAAGCCTGCCGGAGGTGAAAGGAGGCCAGATCCGATTTATTGTTGCTATTCAAAACCAAAGCGACAATCCAACCGATAAAGGTTATATAGGCAAGGATTGCAATAACTTTGGGGTCAACACCCGTACCGGAAGAATTATTTCCTGAGTTTTCCATGTTTGAATTTTTAGGAGAAATTATTTAGTTTGATTTATTGATTAACGTGAGTTTTGGATAAAAAATATTGAATATCAATGACTTAGCCTCAGAGAGGCGACCCTGTTTGTAGAAAATGGATACAAAGTTCTTCTTAGCGCCTTTAGGTGCGACCCTATAGTGCCGCGCCTAAAGGCGCTAAACGATTGGAAATCAACATTCTCTACAAACAGGGTCAGTCCTCTGGACTTTTTTCTTATCCAAAACTCACGTTGAATTCCTGCAAATATAGGTTGTTCCGCCTAGCCGTACAAATCTGCCACATCTTCTGGCGTTTTTGCTATTTTCCGGAAACTTTTAGTTTTGACAATTTATCATTCAAATTAATGGGGTAACCATAAAAAATCAACACTTGCCTCCAAGGGGTTTCAACCCCTTGTCATGCACCACAAGGGGTTGAAACCCCTTGGACAGTGCCGACCTGACTTATTCATCTACTCACTCAAAATCCAAAATAGCTTTTTGGAATTTTTCAGTGGTCACTTTCCGGGTGTTGTAGGTTTTGAGATAATTAATATGCTCGGAATCAGTGGGATAGGATTCTTCTTTTCCGTAGGGATACCGGGTCATGCTGTGAAAAGGAAGGGGCAGGACGGTCTTGCTAAAAGCTGTGTTTAAATCGCCGTCTTTCACCCAACCTTCGCTGTAAAAGACGAAATCTCTTTTCCAGCCGGAGGGGAGTTTTGGTAACGCTGAGGCATCAAAATCGATGGAGATTTCATCGCCGGCATTGGCAATTATGTATTTGTCATCCGCCGCGGTTAGGAGTGGCATGACATCTCCGAAGCGGGTGTAATTCCCAATCAAATCCCTCCATTTTTGACCCGTCGAAACCGTTTGGTAATCAAACCAATGCGGACCGTATCGCCCTCCTTTTCGGTACATGCGCGAGAAACCCCGGTAGTGGAGGTCGGCGGAAGCCATGCTCAATTGGGTGGTGCGAGGGGGACCGGTGGCGGCATTTCCTTCGGAGAAAAAGATGTAATCCCAGTAAATTTCCATGTTGGTCCGGATTCGGATTCGATGGTCTTTTGATTTGATTTTTCCCGAAAGGTCTATCACCATGGTCTTGTTCTTTCCCATCGGGAAACCCAAATTTTGGATGGCCGTTTCCCATTGTCCGCTTTCATTTACGACTTGCAAATAAGGCGCAACAACATGATTTTCAGTTGATTGTGAAATGGCAACGTTTATGCTGGCATCCGTTGGAAATATCCAACCGTTTAAAAAAAAGAACAAACCATCGGTCTGAGAAAGCGCTCCCAAATCCAGAACAAGGTCTTTCATTTCCGTAATACCCTGGTATTTTTGGGGTTTGAAATTCGAGACATAGCGGTCGTCTTTTTGGCGGATAAGGGGAAGAAAATCGTTGCCTTTCCCATCCGTTGCGGTGCGGGGTATGCGCTTCCCTGCTACCGAATAAATTTGAAGGCCGGGGAAAGGAGGCAGGGTGAAGCGTTCATCGACAAAAATATCAATCGAATCGGGATGATCCACCGCAATTAATTCGGCTTTGTCAAAATAGTCTGTTTCCCAAAGTTCCGCCGTCAACTGAAGGGAATATATGCCATCTTTTGGCTTCAATAATTCACCCGGAATTTTCACGTATTCTTGTGAAGCATCGGCAAAAGCGTAGGCAGTCGTTCCCCCCATGATCCCAAGAGGCATTCCCAAGGCACTTTGCCACATCATGTCTGTGGCAAAAACATATTCTTTCCCGTTCCAGGTATAAAGAAAGGGACAAGACCCTTTCAACTCCTGCTCTTCGATAAGCTTTTGATCCGTTCCCGGTGAAAAAATATTTTGGGGTACCCCATTGGTCCACAAAATGCGCACCACCTCTGCCTGGGTTCGGTTCCCAAGTCCGAAAAGGACATTTGACTCCGTGACAAACTTCATTTGGTAAAGGTCTCCCGCCCGAACTTCCAATTTCGCACCAATGCCAAAATGATTGTTTTTGCTGCTCCCGGTTCTAAGCCCAAGGAGTTGCACCTTTAAATAGTGGTTGACATTGCCGCCATCATTTCGAAGCAAATGAAGACCCCCATCCAAACCGGCAGCAAAAATGTCGAGGTCGCCATCCTCATTGAAATCCGCAACGGCAATATGGCGGGCAGCGGCAGGCTTGTCCGGCAACAATTTGGAAATGTCCTCAAATTTACCCGTGCCGTCGTTGTGGAAAAGAAGGAGGCCCCTTTTGCTTGGTTTGTTGGCCTCGCCTGCCACGAGAAGGTCGAGAAAACCGTCGTTGTCAAAGTCCAAAAAGGCGGCATCGTATCCGACCACACTTTTAAGGGTTTTAAACAGCTCGACCGAGCGTTTGTCCCTTTTAAAAGTGCCGTCGCCTTTGTTCTGAAACAATTGATACCTTCCACCTTCAAGACCCGTCACAAAAATATCCACAAACCCATCGTTATTGTAGTCTCCGACCGCCACTGCACCCGAACCGCCGGCAGTTTTAAGCCCACTTGCCACCGTGACATCTTCAAATTTTCCTTGTCGAAGGTTAGAATACAAAACATTGCTTGCATCCTCGTTCACCACAAAAAAATCGATGTCCCCATCGTCGTCAAAATCGGCGAAGGCGGCATCCCTACTTTTGGAATCCCCCCCTGAAATTGCCATTTTCTCGGCTTGCTCGAGGAAGGTACCGTCGGAATTATTCCGAAAAAGAAGGTTGGGTCCCGCTTTCGCCAAAAATAAATCCAAGTCGCCGTCGTGGTCCAAATCTAAGTAAAGGTACAGGTAACCAAAATCGGAGTCACCCACATTTGCCTCCTTTGACACATCCACAA
>CAZJYF010000284.1:0-5561 GCA_964549665.1 uncultured Saprospiraceae bacterium | reverse complement strand
CGGAAGGGCCCGTTTAAAAAAAAAGAAAAAATGGCGGGAACAGGAGGGGCTTTCGCTTTTCGCAAACCATCGAAATCCAGCTACCGGAGGATTGCGAACCAAAGATCCCAACGAGAACGCCAATCGCCATATAGATGCCTTCATCTATCAATTGGGGTACGCGGTAGATGCAAATGGTACAAACCTTTTAAACACTTTCAAAACACACGACGAAAGCATTGAACTGCTTGACAAACTCGGATTTAAAGTTTCGAAGGAGGCGCAAAAGGTTTGCAAAAACATCCGCGAAGTCATTGACTTTTGCCACCAATCGGAAGCGCAGCGGGAGGAATACCCCTACGAAATCGATGGCATGGTGGTGAAGGTAAACAGTCTTGAAATTCAGCAAAAAATGGGGTACACCAGCCACCACCCTCGCTGGGCCATTGCTTTTAAATTCAAGGCCAAACAAGCAACCACCAAGTTAGCAAGCGTCGAATATCAGGTCGGGAAAATCGGGTCTGTCACCCCCGTGGCAAAATTGGAACCGGTTCAACTAGCCGGAGTGACGGTTTCGTCGGTCTCCCTGCACAACGAGGATTTTATAAAAAATAAGGACATCCGAATCGGAGACACGGTTTTGGTGGAACGGGCGGGCGACGTGATTCCCTACATCGTGATGCCGATAAAAGAATTGCGGAATGGAAGCGAACACCCTATTGAATATCCAACCCATTGCCCTGTCTGTGAAACCAAGCTCCTTCGGTCCGAGGGGGAAGCGGCATGGCGTTGCGTCAATGATTCCTGCGAGGCGCAGGTGTTGCAACGGATGATTTTCCACGTCTCCAAAGATGCTATGGATATTGATGGTTTGGGCAAGTCTATCATCGAGCGGTTTTACGAATTGGGTTGGGTGAAGAACATTGCAGACCTTTACCGGCTGGATTATGAGAAGATTGCCAAGCTGGAGGGTTTCGGTGAAAAATCGGCAGCTAATCTACAAGCGGCAATTGAACAGGCAAAGAAAAGGCCCATCCACCGCCTGTTGCACAGCCTGAGTATCCATCATCTAGGCAAAAAGGTGTCTCAATTGTTGGCAGCCGAAATTGACCATGTGTTGGAATTGAAAGACTGGAAGGAGACCGATTTTACCAGCATCAAAGACGTCGGCCCCATCGTTGCGGAAAACGTCATAGCCTTTTTTGAGAATCCAAAAAATGTAGAACTTCTGCTCGAATTGGAATCTCTTGGAGTCAACCTGAAACAAACCGATGAAGATCGCCCCAAAGCGGTAGCTGCCGATGCCCCCCTGCGCGGAAAGACCATCCTCTTTACGGGGACGCTGCAGAAAATGAACCGCAAAGAAGCACAGGCGAAAGCCGAAACAGCCGGAGCCAAGAACATCAGCGCCGTCAGTTCCAATCTGAACATCCTGGTGGCGGGCGAAAAAGCTGGCTCGAAGTTGCGAAAAGCCAAAGCTTTGGGTACGGTTGAGATTTTGACGGAAGAAGCCTTTTTGGCATTGGTGGGAGAACCGCCAAATGGATAGTTCTCCAATTATCACCCTTTTGTAAATATTCAACCGCTTCTTTTTTGCGATTGAAAAATAATGGGGGCGGTTCCTGACCAAAAAATCTTTTAGGAAAACTTTAATAAAAACCAACCAACATCATAGTTCCATCATTTCTATATTTGTCTTTCATTTTTTTCAAATCAAAAAAACTTCTCATGACAAGATTTCACAAGTTTCTGCTCGCCATATTGATAGGCTGTTCCTTCCTTTCAAATGATTTTGCACAAAAACCCAAAAAATGGACTTCCGGAGACATACACGAAGCCATCAAAAAACTGAGCGTTTTGGGGTCGGCGATGTACGTTGCAGCCCATCCGGATGATGAGAACCAACGCCTGATTGCTTATTTATCGAACGAGTTAAAGGTCAACACGGCTTACTTGGCGATGACGCGCGGAGATGGGGGGCAGAATGAAATTGGCCCTGAAATACGTGAATTGCTCGGCGTTATTCGGACGCAGGAACTATTGGCAGCAAGGGGGGTAGATGGTGGCAAGCAGCTTTTCACGCGAGCAAACGATTTCGGTTATTCCAAAAACCCCGATGAAACTTTGAGAATATGGAACAAAGAAGAGGTATTGTCAGATGTCGTTTGGGCCATCCGGAAATTTCATCCTGACGTCATCATCAATCGCTTTCAACACAATACGCCTGGGCGAACACACGGTCACCACACTTCTTCCGCCTTGCTTTCCTATGAGGCCTTCGACCTGGCAGCCGATAAAAATGCTTTTCCCCACCAATTGAAATATGTGGGAGTCTGGCAGCCCAAGCGTTTGTTTTTCAATACTCACTGGTGGTTTTATGGCAGCAGAGAGAAGTTTGAACAGGTGGATAAGTCGAGCATGGTAAAGGTCGATGTGGGCGTTTATTATCCCATTAAAGGAAAATCGAACAACGAAATTGCGATAGAAGCCCGCAGTATGCACCGGGCACAGGGGTTTGGAGGCATCGCTTCGAGAGGCAGTGAAGATGAATATCTCGAATTGTTGAAAGGGGATATGCCCCAGGACAGAGGGGACATTTTCGAAGGAATCAATACGACGTGGTCGAGGGTGAAAGGGGGCGAACCTATCGGCCAAATTTTGAAGGAAGTTGGTGCTGCGTTCCAATATGAAGACCCCTCGGCCAGCGTGCCAAAATTGTTGGAAGCCTTCCAATTGATAAAAGCCTTGCCGGACGGCTACTGGAAACGGGTGAAATTGACAGAAATAAAAGATGTCATTGCAGCCTGTCTTGGCATGTACCTGGAAGCCGTCGCAACGGATTTTTCGGCTACGCCGGGTCAGGAAATTGGGTTGAAAATGGAGGCGATAAATCGCTCGGAGTTCGAAACTGTTTTGAAATCGGTGGAATATTTCCCCAATCAGTTGGACTCTTCCCTCAATTTGGTGTTGGGAAATAACACCGACTATAAATTTAAAAAACGACTCACCTTGCCCAAAGACATTGGATACACCAATGCCTACTGGCTCAACAAAAAAGCGAAACTGGGTTTATACACCGTCGAGGATCAACAGCTCAGAGGTCTACCTGAAACCCCAAGAGCCTTGAAGGTTGCTTTTCATCTGGAACTAGATGGCGTTCCGATGGCGATTGTCAAGGATGTCGTATTTAAAAAGAGCGACCCGGTCAAAGGCGAAGTGTATCGTCCCTTTGAAATTACGCCGCCGGTTTTTGCGAACATCAAAGAAGACGTCTATGTTTTTGCAAATCAAGAGCCACGGACAATCCAAATTCTTCTAAAATCGGGAGCACCGAACATTTCCGGAACGGTAGAATTAGACCGCCCAAACGGCTGGAAGGTGGCACCAGATAAAATTGAATTTCAACTGAAAAGTAAAGGAGAGGAAAAGTTGCTCAATTTCGAGCTTTATCCACCAGAACAGCAGGACGAAAATTGGATAAAACCCATCGTCCGAATCGGCGAAAGGACATACTCTAAAAAGCTTGTCAGCATCGAATATGACCACATTCCCGTTCAAACGATGGTGTTGGATGCCGAGTCCAAAGTGGTGCGGATTGATTTGCATAGAGCAGGGGAAAAAGTTGCGTACATCATGGGAACCGGCGACAATATCCCGGTAAGCTTGACTGAAATCGGTTACCAAGTGGATATATTGAAAGGCAGGGAAATCAATCTCGATAACTTGAAAAATTACGACGCCGTCATATTGGGTGTTCGAGTTTACAATGTGTTGGATAGGATGAAATTTTATCAGCCCGAATTGATGGAATACGTAGCCCAAGGTGGCACGCTGATTGCGCAATACAATAAAAACTTTCGGCTGAAAGTACCCATGGAAGATATTTCCCCATTCCCTTTAAAAATTTCGAGAGACCGGGTGACGGTGGAGGAAGCCGAAGTTCGCTTTTTGAAACCCGATCACGAAGTTCTGAATTCACCGAACAAGATAACGGAAAAAGATTTTGAGGGTTGGGTGCAAGAGCGGGGCTTGTATTTCCCGAACGAGTGGGATGAGCATTTTGAAGCCATTCTTTCCTGCAATGACCCCGACGAATCGCCGAAAAATGGTGGGTTGTTAGTTGCCAAATACGGGGAAGGATATTACATTTATACAGGCTATTCCTGGTTTCGGGAATTGCCGGCTGGGGTTCCGGGGGCATACCGTTTGTTCACAAACTTGATTTCAATTGGCAAGAAGCCGAGGCCTTAATTTACTGTTAAAACCAAACAGAACTGAAAACCTTAGCCGCTTGAAAGTAGTACCTTTGCACCCGTCATGAAGCAATTGACCCTGACTATTATTTATTGGCTTTTTTTCGCTTGGAACCTGCCAGCCCAATCTTCTTCCCCCGGTTCCACCGAACAGAATCACAGCAATGGGCAAAAGGCTCCATTTGTTCAATTAAAAAGAACAGCGGAGGTGATTACCCTCGATGGATTTGTGAATGAATCCGCTTGGTTTAAAGGAGTTCCAGCCAAACAGTTTTGGGAATATTTTCCCTATGACAGCCTCCATGCCCAAAGTCAGACGGAAATTTACATGACCTATGATGACGAATATTTGTACGTTGGAGTAAAATGTTATTCCATTGGTGACAACTATGTGACGCCCTCTCTGCGAAGAGATTACGGTTTTTCAGGTAGCGACAATGTCAGTTTATTATTTGATACTTACAACGATAAAACGAATGCTTTTTTGTTCGGCTTGAATCCCTTCGGCGTCCGCCGGGAGGCTTTGATTTCCGGTGGGGGCAAACAACGACGGGATTACTCGGGTTCCTGGGACAATAAGTGGTACGGGGAAGCCAAAATCCTCGGCAACCATTGGGAAGCCGAGTTTGCCATTCCCTTCAAAACACTGCGATTTAAGGAGGGGAGTACGAATTGGCGATTCAATTGCTACCGCAACGATACCCAAACCAACGAAATGACAACCTGGATAAATATTCCCCAAAATCAAATTATCATGGACCTCTCTTTTATGGGTGACATGGTATGGGAAGAGCCCCTGAAAAAACCCGGGAAAAATATATCCATCATTCCTTTTCTTTCCAGCGCGGCGACGAGGGACTATCAAAATGAAAACGAAGATTCACCGAATTACGACCTTCAGTTGGGGGGCGACGCCAAAATCGCCGTCACCTCCGGGTTGAATCTCGACCTGACCGTCAATCCCGATTTTTCGCAAGTGGAGGTGGACCAGCAAGTGACGAATCTATCCCGTTTTGAAATTTTCTTTCCCGAACGGCGGCAATTCTTTCTCGAAAATGCAGACCTCTTCGGCAGTTTTGGGCAGCGGCGCGTAAATCCCTTCTTTTCCCGCCGCATTGGGGTAGCTGTGGATACTTCTACGGGTCAAAATATCCAAAACACCATTCTCGGGGGGGCGCGTTTGAGTGGAAAAATTAACGACAATCTGCGGCTCGGCTTGATGAATATGCAGACGGCTAAAGATGGCAGTGCTGGATTGCCTAGTTTCAACTACTCCGTTCTGGCATTGCAACAAAAAGTGTTCGACCATTCGGCCTTATCCTTCCTTTT
>CAZJYF010000283.1:0-5580 GCA_964549665.1 uncultured Saprospiraceae bacterium | reverse complement strand
CCAAGTAAGCAGCAACTTACAGGAATGGCGAATACGGTTAATAGGACCAAAGGAGGCTTCATTTTTTATTCCATTGAAGAACCATTTCAGTTATGAATAAAGGAATGACCTGTTCGCACCCCATCTTCCTAATTTAAGTTCGTGTGAAAGAGAACTCCGCATCGGCGGCTTTTGGAATAAATAGGACACAGGCAGAGTGGTTCAATTTATTTTTTTCCGTTCCTTTAGGACAAGACCACCTCTACTCTAGCTTCTTGAAAAGCTCCCCCTTTCCCCATATCTGTCAGCCAATCATTCGTCAAGGCATTTGCCGAGGATCCTCCTTTCAGCAATGACGGCCAAAAGCCCTGTGGCATGCAAACAACCCCTTGCTTGACCTTTTTTCTTGTGCGAGCTATAATGATTACTTCCCCGTTCTGATTGTACGCCTTTACTTCGTCTCCATCTTTTATACCTCTGGCTTCCGCATCCAAATCGTGAATATCCAGGAAAGGTTGCCCTTCCTTGTCCCGCAAATGATCCACATTGGCATGGCTGGTATTCAAAAAATTTTTCGTGGATTTTATGGTCAGCAAATGCAAGGGATACTTAAGACGTTCGGCATCACTGTATTTTTTTGGATGATATTCCGGTAGTGCCGGCTTGATGGAGGCATTAAAAAACGCGCATTTTCCGGAAGGCGTTCCAAAATTTCCTTCCTCATGAGGCATCCATTTTTCGGGAAGGTTTAGCCTTGCCCATCCACTATTTTTAAGCGAATCGAAAGAGATTCCTTTCAGGTATTCATGATCACTGTCCAGGGTTTTCTTTATGATTTCGAGGTCTGTTTCATACAGGTATTCTTCTTTGAAACCCATTTCCTTGGCTAGCAGTCTAAAAAATTCCGTATTGGGTTTCGATTCCCCAAGAGCCGGGATTACCGGTTGATTCAAATTGAGGTAGGTCTGTCCCCAGGAAGTCATAAGGTCCCAATGTTCGAGTTGGGTGGTGGCAGGGAAAATATAATCGGCATATCGAGCGGTATCGGTGATGAAGTGTTCCAGCACAACGGTAAATAAGTCTTCTCTTTCCAAGCCCTGGATCACTAGATTTTGATTGGGAGCAATCACGGCAGGGTTGGAATTATAAACAAACAGCGCATGAACTCCAGATTCCAAGGAGGCATCATTAAGGGCTCGGCCAATTTGAATCATGTTCACCGACCTGGTTTCAGGCTTTTCAATCGATTCAGCCAATGAAAGCGCTTCCCAGTTGAGTGCGTGGCCAAAAAGCTCATAGGTCATATGCATCAATCCGCCTCCCTTGTGTTTCCATGCACCGCTAAGTGCCGGCAGCATGGCAATAGCCCGAAAGGCGCTGGCACCATTCGCCTGGTGTTCAAGACCTACCAATATTCTTATCAAAGAAGGAGAAGAACCCGCATATTCTCTGGCTAATTGGATAATGGTGTCTCGCTCCAAACCGGTGATTTTGGCAACAACTTCCGGATTGTAATTTTGCACATGGGCTCTTAATTCATCTATTCCCAGGGTGTATTTGTCAATATAATCCTGATCCTGCAAACTTTCGGATAGGATGACATGGATCATCGCAAGGGCTAATGCGGTATCCGTTCCCGGAAAAGGCTGGATGTGCCAATCTGCCTCCAAAGCGGATTGAGATTGAAAAGGGTCGATGACGATAATTTTAGCTCCTTTTACCCTGGCTTTCTGCACTAGTGGCCAGAGATGCTGATTGGATATGACCGGATTGGTGCCCCAGAGAATAATATATCGGCTATGAAGAATGTCTTCCGGTAAGACCCCCGTCGTTTGTCCGTTTGTGGCTAAAACACCTGCCACGGCAGTATTACCACATATGGTCCTTTCGAGTTTGCTTGCACCAATATGGGCAAAAAAGCGATGGCTAATTGAATTGTTTTGTACTTTTCCTTCGGTACCCGCAAAGCTGTATGGCAAAACAGCCTCTCCTCCTTTTTCTGCAAGCACGGTGTTTAGCTTTTCAGAGACTTCGCCAATTGCTTGTTCCCAACTGATAGGTTTGAATGCGGCCTCTCCTTTTTTGCCAACTCTTTTCAAAGGGGTCAATACCCGATCGGGATGAAAAGTGACATCCGTGGGAAAGTTGTCCATTTTGCGGCATAATTTCCCCGCGGTGTAGGGATTGTCTGTGCTCGCTTTGAATTGCGTGATCTTATTGTCAACCGAGGTAACCGTCCAGCTACAAGTGTCAGGACAGTCGTGATAACAGGCACCATGAACTGTTTTGGTGCCATTGGATTTGCAGCCCGAAGACAGTAATAAGGGGATGGGAAAAGTTTGGGCTAATCCAATAATAGCAGAACCTTGGACGCCGAGGTCAATAAATCTTCTGCGCGATATCTTTTTATCTTTCGTAGAGGTGTTCATCATCTAATTTTTTAGGGCCACCGAGGGAGGGTATAAGATAACTTTCATCCCGATGGGTGACCATATAAAATGTGCCAAAGCACTTTTTGGAATTCAGATAGAAGGCATTTTCAAAATGCCTTCTATCTGCCACGCTTCACTCCCAGACACACATCAGCGAGTCAGGTTCAGTGGATTGCCAAATGCTTGTCCATGTTAAATAGTTCGAACATATTGTTCCTATCAAAATAGTGCTTAAATAGGTGCGACCCAACCACCTATCAACGACTTAAATAAATGCCCATTTTAATGGGGTTTATTTTTTTTGTAGCTCGCTGGTTTCATTAGATGATATTACATTTGGTCTTTCAAATAATCTGACAAACGCAATGTTAAAGCAGTCAGAGTAAGCGTTGGATTAGGCGCACCCGAAGTGGCGTAACAAGCTGCACCTGCAATACATAGATTGGATATTCCATGTATCTGGCAATTTGAATTTACAACTCCTTTTTTTGGATCATTGCTCATTCGGGTTGTTCCCATATGATGCCAGCCACCATTGGTACTATCGGGGAAGGTGTCGTCATTTTCATCCCGTAAAAATTCCATTAGTTTAATGCGTCCTATCTCAGCAATGCCCATTTGCTGACCGAGTATATGGTATATTTTCCTTACACTTCGCTTATCCAGTGCCGTCAATTCCCAATGTAGATTTGCTTTTGGGACGCCGAGTTCATCTTTTTCAGGCCCTATGGTCACTCGGGAATTTGGATTCGGCGATTGCTCTATTCTTGTATTCAGTTGAAAAGCACGTTCAATATTCCCTTTCTCACCTTTAGCCTTTTCTGCTGCTTCATCCCAGTTTTTAAACATGTTCTCCAGGCTTTTTCTTGGATCAGCATCTTGCCAAGTTTCCATTCTCGGTTTTTGATATTTCCCAACACTGAGAGGGGTAAAGGATACGGTGCCGTTTAGAATCATTTCCCTGGATTGGGTTTCTTCGGTAATTGCCAATTCAGCACTTGCTCTGCTGACCCCATATTCCCAAGAATACAAATCTGTAGGGAAGGGTTTTGCCATCCATAGTTCTGCCGAAGCAATTTCCAGATGTTCCATAAAATATCTCCCCACCAGGTCGTTGCCGTTGCCTAAACCTTGGGATGCCTGTGAATTTGAAGCGAGTAGCAGTCGTGCGTTTTGAATGGTTCCGCAGGCCATTACAAATTGCTTGGCTTTTACCACGTGGGTTTTTCCTGCGTAATTCTTTACGATTACTTCATTTGCTTTTGTAACATTATCGTTCGTTCTGATATCGACAGCATTTGCATAGGTGAAAAGGTGAATGTTTTTTGCCTCGACAATAGATTTCTTATATACGTCTCCAAAATGCGCCTGAGAAAATTGCCACATTTTGTTCCATATGACTTTACCATCCAGAGGGAATGGCTTCAGGTTGGGCAATTCCTTGCGCCAGTATTCAAAATCGTAATTGTATGGCCCCAATTTGAGTACTTTATTTGCTTTTGCATAGAAAGGATCAAGGTCTTCCTTGTCAATAGGCCAACCACTATCCGGGACCCAATCTCTTTTTTTGAAATCGAGGTCATCGAAGGGGGAACACATTCCTGCCCAGTGCCCTGTCGTGCCTCCGAAATAATGAAGCCGGGATGACTTTAATGGGAAATATTTTTGGCCGGTAGTTTTACCGGCATATAATTCCTGTACTTTTTCATCATACTCAAATCCGCCTCCTTCAAGAAGAATTACTTTGTAAGAAGTGTTCATCCAGTCAAGTGCCATGCTGATTCCGGCAGCTCCTGCACCAACAATGCAGAGGTCGCCTGTAATTACGGTGTTGTTTTCCAAGGTTCTGGCGTCGACATGCATAACTTTATTATTTAGGGTTTGTCAATGAAAAAAGAGCACATTGTCGCGCCTCGGTGACCGATAATATCCAGCCATCAATTATGACGGTCCTGCCTGCCTTAAAATCCTTTTGAATTTGCTTCCTCAACAACTTAGTCGTTGAATCGATGGAAGGATTATCGTTTGATAAAACTTTGACCAGCTTTCGTTCACTATTTTCATGAGCATTTTGTTGCCTGTATTTTTCTCCAATTTCCTGGATTGAATGGGTATCCCAAATATGTGAAAGGAATTCCGGCTCTGCTATTAATTCGTTGTATTCCGGATTTCCAGATTGAAAATACCAGACGGGTAAAGCAATACCTGCTGTAGCCGCGGTAGTCAGATAAATAAAATTTCTTCTTTTCATTTTATTAGTTCTTTTTAATTCACAAAATGACCTACAACGGTGAAGCCATTTTGAAAATTCACTTCATATCTGCCACGCTTCACTCCCAGGCACACATCAGCAAGTCAGGTCCAAGAAGCCTTGCCAACCCGAAGGGAGGCTATGATTATTATCCATTGTTAGCGACTTTTATTTCTTATTCCATTGAAGAACAATTTCGGTTATGAATAAGGGAATGACCCATGATATCCATCCTATTGTTGGCGCTCGTTCGATAAAGGTTCCTAAGTCTGCTATGATAGGTAAGTCATTTAACCAGCGAAATGTAGCGAAAGCAAAGGTCACCACATAGGTTCGAATCATCCATTCCTTGTGGAGCTGAATTCTCCGTTTCATGATAGCCCTGTATGCCATAGCCGCAGTACAAATCCAGGCAAAGGCCAAACCTTGTAGAGCAATGGCCCAAGTCCAGTGAACAGCCAAAGCGCTCGTCCAGGCTAAATAGGTCGAGCATAATGAGCCAATTAAAATCGCGCTTAAATAGGTTCGCCCCAACCACCTGTGAAGGGTAATGTATTTGTTTCGGAAGGCTTTCCAAAATTGAAAAGGACCTATCACTAAGGCTAATACTCCCCCGGAAACGTGCCCTATCAGCCACCATTTCATTCCCCAAAACCGGCCAAAAACATCTTCTTGGAATCCGAAATATGGAAGGGCATCTCTAAAGACAAATCTTGCAGCAAAGGCAATTAAAAAGAGCCAAATAGCCAGTTTTGTCAGCGATTGGGGTTTTGCAAGAGCAATTATGTTCGTTTGTTTCATTGTATATTTTTTTAAGGGTTAATACATAATTGCAGAGGGCCCGTTCACTCCACCTGCTTCAGTTTTTCATAAACCAATGCCGCCAAAGCCTCTGTAAATGCAGGCGTTTGGTCTGCC
>CAZJYF010000282.1:0-5619 GCA_964549665.1 uncultured Saprospiraceae bacterium | reverse complement strand
CCTTTGTCACCGTTTTCAGCACTCTTCCCGAAAGGTCATAGACCGTCAGAGTAGCCACCGAAGCTTCGGGCAGATGGAATCCGATGATGGTAGCATCCTTGAATGGATTCGGAATATTTTGATACAATTCAAATTTTTCCGGTGAACTGAAGGAGCCGGTCTCGCTTCGGAAATTCAGCGAGACATCCTGCAAGTCGCCGTTCAAAGCATACGATTCCGCTTTTGTAAAGCGCGAATTGATGTCGAGCAATTCACTCAAATGAGCGTTTCTTTTTGCTTTGAAGGTCAGCGAAAAGAATGGCTCGGAATCGTTGGTGGCAATTGGCTGTTCCAAATTAGCATTGTCCCAACTTGCCGTGATGACACCCTCGTCTAATAGGGCGAAACCGAAGTTGCTTGATTTGGTGGCAGCACCGGGAATCAGGTCAATTAATTCGAGGGAAGCCTTGTCAAAATTCAAGGTAAATTGACAACCCAGAATGTCTTGCAAGTCTATTGCCCTGAAATCGACACTTACCTCTTCCCCAGCTTTAATAGCCCCATCGTCGACCACCATCACAAAGGATCCATGCATATTGCGGTCTTCCGCACCGGTGAAATTGCCCGGTATCGCATTGCCACTAAGGTCGCCAATTTTGATTGCTTTGAAATCCGTAGCCATCGAATTAGCCATCAAATTATTGATATTGAAGACTTCGGGGAAAGGCGTTCCAAATGGGTTCGCCGGGTCGGGAAATTGGTAATCCGCTTCCACAAATCGCCAGGAAGTATTGTCTGAAAAAGTCGATTTAATTTGCAAGATGACGCTTCTAATTTCAATCATGTCTGCCACAGAGATGGTACCGGAACGATTCACATCCGCAGCAATTCGCTTGTAGGGAGAATCCAGTTGCTCGATGTTGAGGATGTGCCTGTTAAGCAATACCAAATCGTAGGTAGATACTCCATTCAGCGGATCATCATCTTTAACAGGTGTCACAGTATAATCATTACCCGCCAGCAAGGAGGAAAATTCATAAAATCCCTGTCCATTTGTCTGCGTAGTCGAGAAGCTATTGCCACTCAATTCAACTTGTACAGCATCCATGCTTTCATCCTGCTGGGTTTGGATTTGTCCTCCTAAATTGACCATCAAAGCACCCGGGCAAGCCCCCAAGTTATCTTGAATAAAGACTTGAGTAGAACAAAAATCCTGATTACCCGCCTCATCCGTTACCCAGATATCGACTTGGTTGACGCCCAAATTATCGCAAGTGTAGGTGCGTGAAACATCCGTTGGATCGGGGGAGAAGGAGAAAATTAAAGTCCCGGGAGGTGTGCAGTTATCATTGGTACTACCTTCGTCGAAAAGGATAGCTGAAATAGTGGCATCACCGGTCATCATCAATTCCACCACCAGCCCATTATCACAAACTACCGTTGGCTTTTTGCAATCCTCAATGGTGAAGAGGAAACTGCAGACAGCGGTGTTGTCACAATCATCGGTTACGGAATAAGTTATGCGGTGCGTTCCCGGCTGATAGGAATTACTCGAATTTTGTCCAGTGCCTGAAAATTCAAGACCCGTATCCGGCAGGCCATCATCAAAAGCATCCACCACCCAACTAATTTGCAGGTTCGCATTATCCGTACAATCATCCGACACATCTACCGTGAGGTCCACTAATAGCGGCGTGCACAGGTCCTGAAAATTGCAGAAAGTTCTGTTGGTGCAAATGGCGAAAACCGGCGGGAAAATATCGTTGACGAGAATTTCCTGAACGTGTTCCCAACGACCACCTGAGGCTGGATTATTCGGGTCATATGAACACCAATCTATCACTACCCATGTTCGCAAAATCTTCCTGCAAGCACCCGGGACATTTGTAAATATTTCATCCGAGAAGGTACTCAGCAATATGGCACAACCCCCATCTGGAGGCAGAATTGGGGACCCGGTGGCTGTCGGATCGGTTGAACCATTGCAACCAAATAAGTTCAGATCTGCTGGCCAAATGAAACTGCTGTTTGTAAATGTATTGGTGTTTTCAACCGTTATTTTTTGGTCGCAGCTAAACGATTGCCCTGCCAGATCCGTGACCGTCCATGTTCTGAAAATAATACCTTGACCACAGTCCAGCGTCCCAAAATCGGAATGGGAAATTGTCAAATTATCGCAATTATCCGTCGCCAAACCGTCGATATCTGATTGCTGGCTAGGGTCGGTAACAATTTGCCCCGTGAGGGAAAGGTCTGTGTGGTCTTGCCCACATTCGAGGATAATATCTGACGGGCAGGTAAATTGAGGTATTATCTTATCCTGAACTTCTACCTGAACCATGCAATCGTTGAAGTTTCCCCAACAATCAAATGCCCGGAATACCACCATGACAGGGGTCCCCAAATCGGCACAACAAAAGGTTACAAAATCGCCGAAGGAGGTATTTTCCGGTACGCCACAGTTGTCACTCATTCGGCGAACCTGAAAACCGTCAAGGCAACAATTGTCATTGCTACCCGCATCAAAGGCAGCGGCAAATGCTTTTGCAAAGCCATTACCATCCAAGCCGACGGTCGTAAAGGACTGACACACGGGGTGGGGTTTAACATCGTCAATTACGGTGATAGTCAGGGTATCGGTAGAAATATTGCCGCAATCATCGGTCGCTTTGAAGGTGATGAGGTTGTCTCCAAAATTTAGTCCGGGTGATGGCACCTGCCCACCATTGCCATTTATCGTTCCTACCGGTGTAAGTATCGTAACGGTAAGACCGGAACAATCAAAAACCACGGCGGGTGGAATTACCGGAGTTGCGGTACAACTACCCACATCCGTTCCAACCGTAAAATGCGCTGGCGCACTCAGTCCGGGAGGAGTATTGTCATTAAAGTCGAGTAATTGCAGGCAAGTCCAGGGATTATTCACAAAATCCAGTGGCTGGCACCAATCGATGACCGTCCAGGTGCGGATGATTCGAAAACTTGCCCCACAGTGGGGAATGGTGTCATCCGAAAATCCAGAAGTAATGGTACAAACGGAATTCGAATTATTTGCAATATCGTAAACAGTGCCACCGACCAAGAGGGTTGGATAACCCGTGACGGAGGGAGCCAGACTTTGGAGCGATCCAAACGCACATTCTACCGCCACATCCGCCGGACAAACCGGCGTAGTCCCTATCAGGGAAACCGTTTGTATGGTTATCACCTGCGTACAAGTACTGACCCTGCCGCTGGCATCTGTTGCCGTCCAATTTCTGCGAATGAGCATTGTAAACGTGGAATCGCAGCCTCCCTGAATCATTTCATCCACGTGGAAAACGTCAAAACTGGAGCAATCAGAGATTGACGGGTCGGGGACATCACCCCCTTCAGATACCGGGAGTGGGTTTTGGAAACAGTTGATGAACACCGAATCGCATCCGGTAATCAACGGAGGTAATTTATCCTCCACAAAGCCATTGCCCCAACAGGTATTTCCGGTGAGGACATTTGTTACCGAAATCGTAATGGTTTGTCCCAAAAGGTCAATATCCACAACATTTGTTCCCGTACCATTCACGTCAACGATAAAATTGTCAAAGCAACCATAATTTCCTTCCAAAATCATATTTGGAGTAATAATAGCTTTGCAACTCGAGGAAAGGGAAATGTTGACATTGCCCGTGCAAGTGAGGGCGTTCGTTGGTGGACTAAATTCATTGACGGTAATGGAAAAAGTACAGGAAACCGTTCCCGTTGGGTCCGTTGCGTCAAAAGAGAGGACGGTTGTACCGATTGGAAAGGCATCACCGGATATAAAACCCGTCCCGTCCGTTTGAGTAATAGTGACAATGTCGCCAGGATTTGCCGCTTGGGCGGAGACATCAAAAGTGACTACAATGCTGCATTCCCCCGGGGCCAAGTCAAAAATCATGTCGCCAGGGCACGTCAGGGAAGGAGGCAAAGGTGCGTCGGGTTCTACTTTCAGTGGAAACCCATCTTTTGTAAAATGGAGGAAATTTTCCGTCGCATTATTGGCAATAATGGACGTTTGGAGGCAGCAATAGCACACTGCCATGAGAAGGTAAAACCGGTGTCTCATGGGATAGTAGTTTTGATTTAAGAATTTAATTCGTTTATTCGGCGACATCCTTCAGGCGCAGAAAGACATTTGAAGAAAGAATTTCTTCACTGCCTTTAAAGCATTACCTGCCGGTGCCGCAATTAGCAACATCAAGCATTTGTAATTTGCTGGAAAACTTTGGTAGGTTAATTACTTCATGGAGAAAGCAAAAAGAAGGACAATACCTCGCTGGTCAAGGCCACTTTGCCGAAGACCATTACTGGTAAACCCTGACAATCATCAGAGCCTTCTTTTTAGACAAGAGAAGCAATTCAGATAAGAAACAACGGAGAGATTTATTATTAATGAACAACTGAGACCAATGTTGTTGTCCACTATCTGATTAACGACTCAATAAATTGGCGCTAGTGTATTATTAAATATAATAAATTTTCAAATGCAAAGGTAGGTTAAAGATTTATTGTATAAATACCCCAAGAAGGGTATTTTTTAAATTAGGATAATGATGCATGTTTTAAAAAGAAAAAGTTGGGCTAAAAATGTTATTGCCATTATACTCTTGCTTCTTTGGCAAGGGCACCCATATCCCGGATTAGCAATCTTCTCCTGTTGAAAGTCAGGACGTTTTTATTTCTCAATTCATTCAAAACGGTGGTCACGGTTTGGCGGGAAGTAGCGGTCAAATTGGCGATTTCCTGATGGGTCATAAATTTTCGGACAAGGGTTTCGTAACCTACCCGTTGCCCTTTCTTTTCACCCAATTGCTTGAGGAATTCAATGATGCGGGTACGGGAATCTTTAAAAACCAAAGACTCCAGGCGTTGCTCCATTTCCAACATACGGGACCCCATAATCTTCATTAAAAACATACTCAGACCGTTGTGGTCTTTCATCAGTCCTTTCATTTCGTCGTTGGTCACCACACAAACCATCGAGTCTTCCATGGCCACTGCAAAATCTCGGCGGCGGCTTTCGCCAATGAGGGACAGTTCACCGAATACTTCGCCCTGCGTGAGAATGGCTTTGGTAATTTCTTTGCCGGAGTCGCTGTAGGTGCCGATTTTGATTCTTCCTTCTACGAGGAAAAAGATGCGGTCAGCCAGCTCGTCGGGAAGAAAAATATAATCGCCTTTTTGAAATTTTTTATGCGGAAGAATTTCCCGTTGGGATTCCATTTTCTTGGGGCAAAAGACGCCTGTAACATCAATGTTTTCCAGATACCAAAAGGATTGACTGCTCATTGTTGTGGTTGGTTTAAATTAGTGAAAAGGTGAAAAAAATATAAATCTGAATGGTCGAATCTCCAAAGTAACATCATTCTTCATTAAGCAGTTGACAATGAGAAATTTAACCCACTTCAAGTGTCTCGGCAACTACAAATCTAAGGCTTTTATATTGCAATTGGAAACTTCTTTTTTCAAAGAATTTGACCTATTCGGGCTTAGGAAAACTACCAAAACGGGAAAGTCACTTTCCGTTTTTCACAATAAATCACGCAACACCGCCCACAAATTTTCCGTCACAATCCGCTGCCCGGTAATGTTTGGGTGAATCCCGTCCGGCAAATTCAACGC
>CAZJYF010000281.1:0-5644 GCA_964549665.1 uncultured Saprospiraceae bacterium | reverse complement strand
AAAAAAGCCTTTGCGTAACTAACTGATACACAAAGACTTTAATTTTGTTTTGGAGGTCGGGAACGGATTCGAACCGCCGTAAAAGGTTTTGCAGACCTCCGCCTAACCACTCGGCCACCCGACCTTCTTTTTTTTGCAACTCAACTTCCTGACCCTAATTCCTATCGTCTTCCGCCACCAACTCTCAAATATCAGATTATTCTAAAATTAGGAAAAAGGAACATATTTTCAATAATGCGGACGCAAATATACAGCGTTTTTTAAAATGATACCTGAATTTGGGTAAATTTATTTGCTTAACCCAATGAAGGTGTTGTTGGCAAAAAACTTTTTCTTGAACATTTGAAAATTTAATCGTAATATTGCGATTAAATTCTAATAATGGGTGCTTCCAAAACAAAATTATTCTCCGAAAGGCAGAACCGTCTTGCAGCTCTGGCAAAAGCCCTGGCACATCCTGCGCGGGTTGCCATTTTGGAACACCTGATACAAAAAGACAGTTGCGTTTGTGGCGATATTGTGGAAGAATTGCCCTTATCTCAATCCACCATTTCGCAACACCTCAAGGCGATGAAGGATGCAGGCATTATCCGGGGAACCATCGATGGGGTTTGCACCTGTTATTGCCTGGACGGCCGGCATTGCCTCGAATTGAAAGATGCTGTTAGAAAACTGCTGGATGGGGTTGGACACTGCTGTTGATTTTTTTTGGCTAAATCCATCGTAATATTACGATGATTATTTTTTCACTTTTAAATCTATTTGTGTTATGAATCTATTTGCAATGTTTCAAAACTGGTTTGCCTACCTGACAGGCAATGGCATCTGTTGCAATGGCACAGGATGCTGCTAAAGCAAAAAGGGCGTCTCTTTTATGGGAGTCGCCCTTATTTAATTTCATTCGGAAATTCGGGGTTGTTTCCCACGGAAAAATCGGGATTAAGACCCCGGATAATTTTATCCTAACACTTTTACTAGTTCGAATGCAAGGACAAGTTCAAGTGAAATTGGTACTTGAACTTGTCCTTGCATTTGAACCTGAGCTTTTTCAAGTTAGGGCTTAGCTTGAAGTTGTAACCTAACTGTAAGCCGATTCAATTTAGGGCGTACCTAGCAGTTACACCCTAAATTATAGCCTACTCAAATAGAGGACTACTTTTATCGTTCTACAACCCTTGAAAAACGCGTTGGAGGAGGCAGTCGTGGAATATCCGGTTATAAAAACCTTGCAGACCATCAAAACCGGTGGGACCATAAAGTTCGGCTTTACAACAAAGGAGGCATGTGCAGATAAGTATTGAAAGGCTGGCGAAAGGTCTATGATTTGGGTTTGAGGTATTGGAGAAGCGACGGCCGATTTTTTTATTGAATCCAATATTTGAAAAAGGTCCATATTCTAGCACCAAAAACGAGGGTAAGTGTCCATTTTGTCACAAAATAAACAAGGAAAAGGATGATAGCCTTTTTCCCATGCCGTTTATACAGGTTGATAAGAATGGTTTTCGGATTCATGTTATTCATATTTTATCCCGAAGTCGTTCTCTGTCAAAAGTAAAAGTCTTAACGCAAAAAACGAGGAATTGTTGATTCAAGAAGAACTTGCGCTTTGATCTGTGGAGGGCGTTTGGAAAGGAGATTAAAGACCCTTGCTTTCCTGGGGGTATTTTGTAATCGTTTCTTAAACTACTTTAGCAAAAGCGAGTCCAAATTCAGCAAAACCGGCAATGAAAAGTAAAATTATTTTTGCGTGATTTTACGATAGAGGAAGTGTTCCTGGGAATGCTTCCTTTTTTAATGCCTGTGTCCCCGGGTTTTAAAGGCTTCAAGTTGCGCTTCGGACCACTGCAAAATACTGAACTCCACTTCTCTAAATCCATGTCTTTTCAAAACCACCTTTGGGCTGATATTTTTCACACGCACGAATCAACGAACTTTGATTAGCCCGTTGATGGAATTTAAATCCAGAAAAAGACCCGCTTTGTTCGATATTTCAATTTGTGTTGGATAACCGGTGAAGCTGAAATAGGCTTTACTGCCAGCCTCGCCGAGGACGTCAAAGCAAACCTGATAGAGCGAAGTGCCGTCGGGAATCGTTATCCCGCGCACGTTGAAATCGTACCACGAGAAGGTCAGCAAGCCCTTTTCAGCGTGGTTCTTTCCAAAACTATTGGACTCCAAACCAGGCAGATGAAACCCTTTTACCTCTTTGAATTTTAAAATTTTTGGGTCCCATTTCATGGTGTATTGCATAGACATGATTTCCTGAAAATCGCTAGCCGTAACATCCACGCAAACGGTTTTACCGTGTTGAGCTGTCTTATTGGAAGCAGCTAAAGTAAGCGTCGTGGCCGCTTTATCAAATGACAGCGGCAAGGGGCTGAAGGACGGAAAAAACAGAAAAGTCGAAGCGATAAATAATTGGAAAACAACTGATTTCATAGGATCATTTTTTAAAGTACAAAACTCATTTTAGAAATAAAAAGTATAGTTTGGAAGAATTTCCATGCAAATTTACTGCTTTGCTCAGGAGAAAGTCATTTTAATTCCAAACAATTTTACACCATCTATTCTACCCAAAAAGGAAAAAAAGCGAACTCGTTGAGTTGGATTGAATCCCGCCCGGCAATTCGTTTTGGCGTGCGTTTATCTATCCGAAGGAGGTGCTTCCCGCGGAGCAGATTCTTCACATCGATGACCGACAACAAACCCTTTTCTCCGTGTGAGGGATGCTCGAAAAATTGGTACGGAAGGTTTTGGTAGAGGCTATCGTCAATGCGTACTTCCTGCAATTGACTCAGACAAACCAAAGAGGTATCAGCCGATAATTTCCTTTTGCCATCATTCGAAACGGTGATTATGCCTTTCAAGTTTAGTCCGGTAGTTTTGGGCGGTTCAAAATCGGGGCAGATGAATTTCAAAACCTCATCGTCCATGATGGGATTGTAGGCTACAAAAAGTTCGAGGAAACCATTTTGAACAAATTTGGAAGGGATGCTCGCTTTCTGGATGAGTTGATCTTTCTCGCGGAGGTCGTCATAATATTGGTGTTTTAGCGTCAGGTGTTCGGCCTCTTCCGGGAAAAAGGGATGCGTCTTGGCCCGCAAGGAAAAGAGAAGGAGAACGAGGATAACATAGGGAACGAGTAGGAAACCCAATCGTCTGCCGAATTTTTGGTCGATGAGGTTGTAATAAATCGGGCGGTAGAGGAAGGAAAGGCTCAGGGTGCTGTAAAACCGGTAAATGGGAAGATAAAACCTCGACAACCACTTTATTCGTTTCAAATATCCGAGGCTGACAAAGTCAATAAAATAAAGGAGACCGGACAAAAGAAAGAGTCCCATTACCACCTCTACCAAGGTGAGAATTGGACTTGGTCCAACTGCGGGTTTAAGCATTTCCCGGTACAGGAAGCTGCCAAAATAGACAAAAAGAAAAAACATGCCCAAAGAAATAAGCATGAAAATAATCAGGAAGGTGAAAGCAAAAACGACGCTGCACAATTTTTCGATTAGCTCGATGTAATCGTCGTAGTCCATGACGTGTTTGCGCAGAAAACGGTCGAAGCGGGGGCTGAACTTTAGGGCGTCGAAGTCAATGCTTCCCGAGATATACCGCAGACCAATGGTGCTAATCCAAAGCCCCCGCAATAATATATGCAGTACTAAATTGAGGAGTAGAAATAACCAAGCCCCTGATAAAATGGCAAGTGGGATGGGAAACCAATTCCCGTCCGGCATCCCCAAACTCATTAAATGGACTTTCAAGCTGAGTTGCTCGAGGGGGTCAATCATGCTCAACATCAGGAAGATGGCGAAACCGGAGATGATTAGCTCTAATTGCCAGCTTTCCTGTTGCAGGGATTCCAACCATTTGGACAGCTTATTTTTATTCGATTCTTCCATGGTGCAACGCTTCAATCGGGTAACGAGAGCTGAGTGTAAAAAGGGTTTACCAAATTAATTTGGTAATAATTTATTTTTATAAATAATTGAAATTTAAGGCTTTTCATCTTACTCGCCAAATAAATTTGGCGCACCAATGCCCTTTTAGCACTCAACTCTCATTAAAGGATTCGCCGCACCTGCGTCTGTTGCGTCAACTTCAAATTTTCATCCAAATCGAGCAGATTCAAGCCGGGTTTTTTTCCAGCTTCGATACTTCCAAGTTCGTTTTCAAATCCCAATGCTTCTGCGCCGTTCAGGCTTGCCCACCGGAGAAGCGTTTCAAAGGGAACATACGATTGGAAGCGGGCGATGGTTTTCATTTCTTCCAAAACGGAAAGTTGCCAATTGGAAGTGAGGCTGTCGGTGCCGATGGTCATTTTGGCTTTGTTATCCATAAAAATTTGGTAGTTGGGCAATCGGTTCTCGATGTAGAGATTGGCGTTTGGGCAGGTAGCCCAAAAGATTTTATCGCCCCACGCATGGGCTGCCCGAATGTCTTCCGGACGGGTCATGGTATTGTGGACAAACAGGGTTCGGCAGTTGGGGTTCATATTTTCCATCGCGTAGTGGATGGAGGTCCTTCCGCTGGGCTGAAATTCGTCGATTCCAATTTTAAATCTCTTGTAAAAATCAACAAAATCACCCGTTTTGTGCAAAAAGAAATTGTCTTCATGAACAGTCTCCTGGTTGTGAATGCTCACCGTGAGGTCGCCGTTCTCATTGGTTTCATTGATGCGTTGGAATAATTTTCGGGAAACGGTGTAGGGTGCGTGGGGCACGCAACTTTTCCGGTTTCCGTTGCCGTTGCTTTGTGCGTCATAGACCTCTTTGTAGCCCTCGAAGGTCTTTTGCGCCCAATCGTCTTGCAAAAAATCGAACATTTCCACGAAGGTGTAATAGCGGAGAGCGCTCTTTTCTTTGATGGCAGCCGTATCGGTTTTGTTTGAAATATCGCCCACTGCGACGATACCGGCTTCATACATCTCCCGGTCGCCCCTTTCGATGGCAGCAAATATATCTTCTTCCACCACGTCCCTAAAATTTACGACTGTTTGCAAAAAAGGCAACAGCCCCGTACCCGTTGGCGCCACCCCTTTCATGTGGGACAATTCGAGATGGCAGTGGGTATTGATAAAGCCCGGAACGATGACCCCTTTAAAAATCTCCAAATTCGAAGGATCGTGGTTTTCGCGCGGGTCAATTTGTAGGACGGTGCCATCGTCATTCAGTAGAATAACACCTTTTTTAATAGGGTCCGAACTCACCGGAAAAACGTAATCCGCACTTATTTTTCTCATATATGGGGAGATTATTTTCTATAAAATTTTGGCTCGAAGGTAAAAAATCCGGCATTTAAAACTAAATGCAACGTCCAAATTCAGGCGTTTTTAAGAAATTAATGACGAGGATACTTTTGGGAAAGTCAAAATTTAAAATGATAAATTTAAAATATAAAAGTGCTGAAAATCAGCACTTTAGATCCAATATTTCGGACTTGCTTTGAAAAAAAGAATTAAATTAATATCCCGAAATTCCTTGCTCGATATTAACAGGGGTTGGCTGCTAAAAAGTAAATTTATTTTGTTATCGTTCCATAATCAAGGAATGATTTACTTTATTTGCAAGGACAGGGTCATGTACAATCCTGTGAGTTAAAGTCTTTGATTAAAACAAGATGGACAATATCACCTTAAAAGCAC
>CAZJYF010000280.1:0-5655 GCA_964549665.1 uncultured Saprospiraceae bacterium | reverse complement strand
AAGTACCCCAAAGACAAGAAAAAAGCAGAACTGTTTTTTTCACCTCTTTTTAAAGTTAAACCATTGTTTAATCGAAATTTCTGATGCAATAACCGATACGGGGAACTCTCCTTCGGAAGGGGGAATTATTTTTTCCCGATGCCGTTTGCGAAACCTTGCAACGGAACCGGGCTACCTGAAAATACGAGAGAAAATGATTTAGCTAAGGATGAGCGTTGTAAAACAAATGAATGAGGAGGAAGTAGGAGTCGAGGAGTAAAGGATTATTGAATATTTGGGGAACATACCCATACATGAAACCAATTGGTCGAGCAGCCAACGATAAATGCCTTAATGGACTACCGGACCTTACCCAATAAATAAATCGTTTGATCGGAAGAGGTGTGACTTTTTACGGAAAATGAAATTTTGCAAAGGCAAAAAACTCGAGCCTCCACTGTTTCATTTCTGATTTTTCCTTTCAATTTCCCCGCTTCAATGCTTTTTAAGAACCGGAGATTGTTGACGCCGTATAATGAGGAAAAATTCAGATGGAATTTGATTAAATAAGCAGAAAAAGTGACGGAGTAAATGAGGCATCCTGAAAATGCAAAACTGTCAGAATCAGGATTTCCAGGATGGAAGGATTTTCAGGATTCAATAGCAAATGAACGCCGATTTTGTTTCAGATGAGGCTGTATCAATAGACCCGATTTGCAAAATTTTTAAAATTTTGTAAATCTACAATTCCTTGATTTTAAATTTACTAAATCTAAAATATTTTGCAAATTGTTGCGTCGGAAGGCATCCTGAAAATCCAAAAATCCCGATTCTGACAAAAGGAGACGAGCTGCGGTTTCTCACCCAAATCGCTTTTTATTTTAGAATAGTAACATCGCCGCGAATAATTTTCGACTGGGCCAAATTTAAACGAAGGATGTAATAATACGTTCCTTGCGGAAGGTCTTTGCCGCTTTGGTTGGTTCCCTTCCAATCATTCAGGTAGGGCTTTGCACTGAAAACGACATCCCCCCAGCGATTGAAAATGACGATTTCATTGTCGGGGAAAGCTTCGGGGTTCAGCAATTCGTCAAAAACGAAGGCATCATTTATCCCATCTCCATTCGGTGTGATTCCGTTGGGGGCTTTCGGTTTTGGCGCATTTGGATCCACCTCAAAGGAGAGAACGACGACGGCATTATCGCAAAGGTTTGGACAAGAACTGTTGCATAGTTCGTAGTTAATCCGAATCTCGCCCGTCGTGCCCGCAACGGGTCTGTAACGAATAATTCCTTTGTTTATATCGACTATTTCAACCACTCCCACAGCAGGTGTTGAAATGGTATCAAAAACTACCTGAGTGCCGTTGAGAAAGTCATTGCCCTGTGTATTGATGATTAAGACCGTATCCCCGCTTCCGAGGGGAATCAAGCGCAGGTCATTATTGGCAACAGGAGCGGATTGATTGACGAAAAGGCTGACGGAATCCGAACTAAAATTGACGCAAGTGCCGCTGGAAAGCGTCCAAATGAACACATTATCGCCCTGGATGAGATTGCTCGCTTGGGTGAGGCTGGAGTCCGGACTTTGGATTACAGCCCCGGAACTGCTGGTCCATTTTCCCGTCGTGTTGGCGGGCAAATTGCCAATTAGGGTGGCTACATCAGAGCATTGGTCGGCATCGATAATCGCGCTGGCATTTTCCAGATTAATATCGAGCGTTACTGCCACCGAGTCGGTGACGCTGCAACCCGTTGCGCTGTCAAAAACCGTCAGGAAATACAGACCGGCTTGTTGTACGGAGATAACGGCGGTGTCGCCTCCGACAATGCCTCCATTTTCATTGGTCCATTGGTAGCTAATAGTCGATCCCGTTTCGGAAGCCGATCCATCCAATTGAACGTCGTTTTCCGTACAACTCTTCAACACATCACCTCCGGCATCAACTCCCGGCAAAACGGAAACATTGACCACCGCTGCCGTATCGCGGGCGGTACAGCCGTTGCCATTATTGGTGACAATCAATTCATAAACTCCTATTTCAACTTCGACTACCGCATTGTTCACCGAATCGGGGTCGATGCTTCCCTGAACCGGTATCCACTCCAGGCTGGTGTTGTTGAGGGAGGAGGCGGAAGCATCCAATACCGCCAATGGATTCAGGCAATCTGCCTCCCCGTCAGGGCCTGCATCTGCCACCGGGGGCAGCGTATCCGCTGAGACCAACACAGAGGAGGTGCCAAAACAACCCGTTTCATTGTTGGTGATTTGTAAAATGTAGCTGCCCGGTTCAGAGACTTCGGGCGTCAAGGTAGTTGCACCGGTAATCGGCAGCGAAGACGGAACGCTGACCCATTCGGCGGTAAAATCTGAAAGGTTGGTGCTGGCTATTAATTGGACGCTATTTTGGACGCAAGTCAAATTAGCCGGTTCCGCCACTGCAATTTCAGGAGGGGTCAAGTTTTCACCAATGACAACGGTGTCGAAAGAAGAACAGCCGTTGAGGGTATCAAAAACCAGGAACGAGTAGGTTCCTGGGCAAAAAACGGTGGGGGTAAGCGTGGTAGAAGTACCCGGTTCGATGCAACCCACGGGGCCCGGACCCGACCATTGCACTTGCAGATTTGGATTGTTTGCATCGGTGGTACCCTGCAAAATAATTTCATTGACGATGCAGGTAAACGCGCTATCTGGCCCCGCATCCGAGGGCGGGGCATCTGTACTTTCGAGTACTTCGACGACATCCGTGGCGGTACAGCCATTGGTGGAATCCGTTACGACCAAGGCGTAACTTCCGGGCACCGTAACCAACAAGGTGGAATCGTTGCCCAGGGAATTACTATTTGCGTCGAACCATTCAAAAGAAACCGAACCGGTGGCAGCGGAACCCTGCCCGTTCAGTTCCAATTGAGCCGTCGCACAAGACAGTTGGGCGTCTTGTCCGGCATTGCTTTCCGGGGGCGTCGTGTTTTGGGAAACCTGAACGGTCGAAATAGCAGAGCAGCCGTTGTTGGTATTCGTCACAACCAAGGTGTAGTTTCCCGGGGCATCGATTTGGGCTAAGGTCGTATTGGCTCCGCCGGTAATATTTCCGTCCAGGGTATTCCATTGATAGGCGATGGTATCGCCCGAAGTAGAAGCGGTGCCGTCGAGGGTTGCGGAAGTCTGAAGGCAGGTTAGTTCAGCGGCAGCACCCACCACCGCAGAAGGTTTCAAGGTGTCTTGCATCACCAAAACGGTATCAAAAGCCACGCAACCATTGGTGGTATCCGTCACCATCAATTGGTAGCTGCCACCCTGACAAACCTGCGTAATAACGGCTGAAGCATCGCCGCAAACAGTGCCATTCGAGATAGCCGTCCAATCATACACAAAATTGGTACCTGCGGAAGAGCCCGCTCCATTCAGGGTGACAAAATCGTCGTTGCAGTTGAGCAATTGGTTCATCCCGGCATTTGCATCGGGAGGTATGGTGTCGGCAGTAACAAAGACGCTATCCGTTTTTGAACAACCGCTGCCAAAATCCGTCAGCGTCAGAAAATACCAACCCGGTAGGGTGACCGCCGGTGTCAAACTATTTTCCGTGCCGGGAACAATGGCCCCCGAAGAAGTGGTCCATTGCACGTTAAAGCCGGTACTCGAAGCCGTTCCATCGAGCAATACCGTTCCAGGATTGCATTGAACAGCCACGCTTTCCCCCGCATCGGTGCCCGGTATTTCGGCGGCTGCAATGCAAACGGTATCCTTGGTAATGCAGCCTGAATTGGGATCCGCTGCGGTTAATTGGAAACAAGTTCCTCCAACGATCGTCGGTGCCAAAGTATTTGCGCCCCCCACAACAAGTCCATTGCCAACGGCGGGTTCCCACAAGAAGGTAGTACTCGGAGGACCACTCGAACCGGAACCGTCCAAAATCAGGATAAAACTATTGCAGCCAAAAGTAGTGTCTTGCCCGGCATTGGCAATGGGCGCATTTGGCGAAATACCCACCTCGATTTGAACTTCCGTATTGATGGAAGGTTGGGTGGCATCCACAATAACCACTGAATACATTCCATTGGTCAGTCCGGTTTGGTCTTCCAATAACGGATTTACAATTCCTGGTCCCGACCAATTGAACGAATAAATGCCGGATCCTCCCTGCACCGTAATATCTATAGCTCCGGTGGTGGAACCGGGGCAATCCACATCCGTAATAATTGTATTGATGATTTGAATGGATTCGCTCACGCAAATAGAGCCTGCTGCTGCAATTATTCCAACATTCGAACCGCCGGTAGTAGCGGTGGTGATTTCTATGGGAAGGGGGTCCTGAGCAATGATTACCGGGCTGCAATCCCCGGCATGCCCCCCGATCACATTAAAACACAATTGAAAAATAGCGGTGCCGTCGGGAACCGTTTCCCCCTGAATAAAATTGGGAGCCAACCAGGAAACCGTCAATTTTCCGTCTTCGGTCAACAAACTGTCCGCGTTGTAGCTACCGATGGAAAATCCGGGCAGGTTACCGGAATTATTTATGGTATCAAATTGGAGAATCGTGGGATCCCAATTGATGGAATATTGCATGCTCAGCAGTTGGGTAAAATTTTCAACCGTAAAGTCGATGCAGGTCTGCGAAGTGGGTGCCGCAAAAATATTGGGGATGTGGGTGGTGAAGCCCAAAGAATTCAGCACGCAGATACTTCCCGCCTGTGAATTGAGCCCAATATTTGTTCCGTTGGAGGTCGTTGAAACAACGTTCTCTGCGCAGGGGGTGTCACCGACAACGATGTCGCTGCATTGCAGGGGGTCGCCCACCACCTGAAAGCAGAGTTCAAAAATCTTCGCTCCGTTCAAGACGGTCACCCCCGTGCCGGAAGCGTCTTGCCAATCCACGCATAGAAACCCACTGCCTGGAATGGATTCTGAGAAATTAGCAGCCGTCATACCCGGCAAGCCAAAAGCACCCGCATTGACAAAACTCAAAACCGCAGGTTCCCAACTGATGGTGTAGGCCGTACTGACAATTCCGTCAAAATCCTGAACGGTAAAATCAAGGCAAACGATTTCGCCGGGATTTGCCTCTAAAATCTGGGAATTGACGGTTATCCCCGTCAAAGACGTCACGGTTACCAAGCCATTGTTGCTGTTCACCCCAATATTCGTGTTGGCATCGCCGATTTTACTGACAAATATCGGAACTGGGTTTCCCACCACTGAAATGGTGCTATTGGACCCACCGGGCCCAACGACCAAAAAGTGCAATCGAAATAGCAGGGAACCATCAGGGAGGTTGCCTATGAAAATCGCCGCACTCCAATCGACGGAAACATTGGAGGGCGTGGAGTTTACAGAAATGGGGAACAGGCTGGTCGTAATGTCGGTGACATTGGTCAATTGGATAACGTTTGAATTCCAATTCAACGAAAAATGCAGTTCGGCGATATTTTGAAAATCCGCCACCGTCACATCCATTGTAAAAGTTTCGCCGGGCAACACGTTTTTATCCGGAATATTAATCGTGATGCCATTTGGATTGAAACAATTGACATTCACCAAGCCATCCTGCGAAAACAAGCCTATGTCTTTGCCATTGGAAGGCCCGGTGGTGACTTCAATGACGGTTGGGTTTCCGGTCATTTCTATGGCGCTGCTTTGCCCGCAATCTCCGATGACGGTAAAACACAATTGAAG
>CAZJYF010000279.1:0-5676 GCA_964549665.1 uncultured Saprospiraceae bacterium | reverse complement strand
CCATATATCATCAGCAAAAAAAATATGACCATAGCTGTTGAGGTTGCAAAACGACTCTTGGAAATCAAGGCCATAAAACTGAACCCGCAAGACCCTTTTACGTGGGCTTCGGGCATCAAATCTCCAATATACTGTGATAATCGCATCATTCTGTCTCACCCTGAAATTCGCACTTTCGTAAAAAAATGTCTGGTAGAAGCCGCTAAAGAATTCGGCCTTTTTGACGCGGTAGCGGGCGTGGCGACTTCTGGGATAGCCTTTGGAATGTTATTGGCTGATGTACTTAGCCTGCCGTTTGTATATGTGAGAAATGCTGCCAAAGGCCATGGGCGACAAAACCAAATCGAAGGTGAATTGTCGGGGTCTGAAAATGTTTTGGTGGTAGAAGATTTGGTATCCACAGGCGGCAGTGCCCTGAAGGCGGTGGAAGTTTTGCGGGGAAGAGGTTGCCGTATTGCTGGTGTTTTAGCCATTTTCACCTATGGTCTCGAAAAGGCTAAAGAGGCTTTTGCCAAGGCGGATTGCCGGATGAGAACCCTTTCCAATTATGACGAAGTACTTCTACAGGCTATTGAAAATCAATATATTAAAAAGGAAGATTTAGATAAATTGAATTCATGGAGGATTAAAATTTCGCTTGCATAAAAGGCAAATAAAGCATTTTACCCCGTGAAGTAAACCATACCCTGGCTATTTTAAAAAAAAGTAAACCCTAATTTAATGTCTATAATTACGCCGAAATCTGAAGAATTTTTAGGACGCTATTTGAATAACGCCTCTCCTACCGGTTTCGAATCAAAAGGACAACAACTTTGGCTGGAATACGTCAAGCCATTTGTCCATGACTGGAAATTGGATAATTACGGAACGATCTATGGCATCATCAACCCCGGTCAAGATTATAAGGTCGTCATCGAAGGCCACGCGGACGAAATCTCGTGGTTTGTCCACTACATCTCGGAAGAAGGTTTTATCAATGTCATTCGAAATGGCGGTTCTGACCACCAAATTGCACCCTCCAAGCGCGTAAATATTCACACTTCCGCAGGAGTAATTAAGGGAGTATTTGGCTGGCCAGCTATTCATACCCGCCGGGGTGAAGATGCGAAAACAACCCCCAAGTTGGAAAATATTTTCATTGACGTCGGTGCCAAAAACAGAGAGGAGGTTTTGAAAATGGGCATTCATGTGGGTTGTGTCATTACTTATGAAGACGAAATGATTATTTTGAACGACCGCTATTACGTCGGCCGTGCCTTGGATAATCGGATGGGTGGCTTTTGCATAGCCGAAGTTGCCCGCTTGCTTCACAAAAACAAAATAAAATTGCCTTTCACGCTTTACCTCGTCAATTCGGTGCAGGAAGAAATTGGATTGCGCGGTGCCCAAATGGTGGCCGATAGCATCCAACCCGATGTTGCGATTGTTACCGACGTCACCCACGATACCCACACCCCCCTCATCACCACCAAAAATGCTGGAGACGTAAAATGTGGGAAAGGACCTTCCATCACCTATGCGCCCGCCGTCCATAATAAGTTAAGGCAATTGATCATGGAAACGGCTGAAGAGAATAAGATTCCCTTTCAACGGGAAGCAGCTTCGCGTTCCACCGGAACAGATACCGACGCGTTCGCCTATTCCAACGGTGGCGTTCCCTCAGCCCTAATTTCATTGCCGCTCCGCTATATGCACACCACTGTGGAAATGGCGCATAAAGAGGACGTTGCCAATGTCATCAAGCTAATTTATGAAAGTCTGCAAAAAATTGAAAATGGGCACAACTTCAAGTATTTTTAGCTCCCGTTTTGGCTTTGAGTTTTTCGGGCTTGTTAGCAGGGTGTTGTTGATGGAAATAATAATCTATTTGGTAGTGTGTCAAGATAAATCCTCAGTCTAAAGCCTTTGACTGATGAATACCAAATTTTCGAATTCCCTGCTATGCGACTTTTTATCAAATTTGCCGACCTGCTTTTTTATGGTAATAGTTGGATAGCCCTCGGTGCCACAGCGATGGCTTTACAAACGCAACTATTGCTAAATGGCAAATTCGCCCTAACTCCTGTCGTACTTCTCGTATTCTTTGCTACCTTGTTTTTGTATTCGATTCACCGAATTGTAGGTTTGGAAAAGGTCCGTTCCTTTGCCGACAAAGGGCGCTACAAGGTCATTACCAAATTTAAAAATCACATTCTTTTTTACGCTGTGATTGGAGCGGTAGGAGGAATAATTTTCTTTTTCAAAACCTCTCTACGCATCCAGCTTGCCTTATTAATTCCCGCCTTAATTTCCTTTGGTTATGTCATTCCTTTTTTGAGCAAAGAAAGACGCCTGCGCGATTTGGGTTATTTTAAAATTTTTTTGATCGCCCTGGTTTGGGCTTGGGTGACGGTCATTTTGCCTGCTCTCGAATTACATTCCTCTCTCCAAATGTCAACCGTTTTGATGGCAATCGAGCGGGCCCTGTTCATTTTTGTCATCACCCTCCCTTTTGATATCAGAGACCTCAAGGTGGATGCCTTCACCGACGTTAAAACTATCCCTGCCAAAATTGGGATTCCAAAGACAAAACTTCTTGCAGCGATTTCTTTGGCCCTAATGCTATTGATGATTTATTTGAACTTCCATCTTGGCACCTACGATTTGGGGACATTGCTTGCCCTTTCGCTTTCCATTTTTTCTACTTATTTATTTATTCATTTTTCCGATAGGATGGAGCACGATTATTACTTTACCGGACTTATGGATGGAACGATGCTCCTTCAATTTGGACTCGTGTGGTTTTTCTATTTTTAGCCAAGCTATTGCAGCAGGTAATAGCTGAACTTAAATCATGGTGATTTTCCAAATCACCATGATTTTGATTCTCCTGAAAATAAAGTTTGTAATTTTGAGAAGACCGAAATTATTATTTTTGGAAAAAAACTCAGATTATGAAATCTTCTCTTTCAATCACCCTTGCTTTTTTCACCTGTTTAAATTTTGCTTTTTCCCAGCAAAACATTTTCCCTAGTCAGGAACGACTCGAAGCACATTTAGTAGCGCTTTCAAAATTTGGAACCAACCCACAGGGAGGAGTTAGCAGGCTTGGATTCAGCGATGCTGCAATTCAGGCAAGGCAGTTTGTGAAAAATTTGATGGAGGAGGCGGGTTTGGATGTCCACATCGATGCGGCGGGAAATATCATTGGCAAAAGACGAGGCAAAAACGCCAACCTACCCCCGATTGTTTTTGGTTCGCACATCGATTCCGTACCCTTCGGGGGGAATTATGACGGCGATGTTGGGGTAATGGCCGCCATAGAATGTATTGATATGCTCAATGACCTTGGGCGGATGACGGAGCATCCTTTGGAGGTTATCGTTTTCTGCGACGAGGAGGGAGGGCTTACCGGTAGTCAGGGGATGATAGGAACTTTAAAGGCTGGAGATTTAAATCGCATTACCAATTGCGGGAAAACCATCCGGCAGGGAATAATAGACATCGGTGGCAATCCAGACCAACTTGAATCGGCGATTCGAAAAAAAGGGGAACTCGCCGCTTTTTTGGAAGTACATATTGAACAAGGGGCTATTTTGGATTCAAAGGGGCTGAATATTGGAGTGGTGGAGGGAATTGTGGGGATAGAAGAATGGGACATTACCGTCTTGGGCAAAGCCAATCACGCTGGAACTACGCCAATGAATATTCGCCGGGATGCTTTATTAGCTGCTGCCAAGTTGGTAATAGCCGTCAACGAAACAGTAAGAAGCATTCCCGGGACGCAGGTGGGAACCGTCGGAATAATAAATGCAGAACCTGGAGCCCCGAACGTCATCCCCGGCAAGGTGACGATGAGTTTGGAACTGCGAGACCTCTCGCGGGAAAAGATGTTTTCTATTTTTGAAAAAATACAACAAAAAGCGAAGGAAATCGAAAAGCAAACGGGCACCAAGATAGACTTCAAATCCCGAAACCTCGATATTATTCCCGCTTTGGCAGATAAGAAGATTCAGGGCTTTATCACCTCCGCCGCCAAAGAATCGGGGTTGTCCTTCCAATCCATGCCCAGCTTTGCCGGCCACGACTCACAGGACATGGCGAAAATTGCCCCCATGGGGATGATTTTCGTTCCTAGCAAAGGAGGAATCAGCCACGCCCCCGACGAGTTTACTCCACTTCAGGATATCGCAAACGGTACCAGGGTATTGTTTCACACAATTTTGAAAATCGATGAGGAAAATTAATCGGGATTAGGACTTTTGCCAACGTTAGAAAATCATTTTCATTCATTCAGAAGTCTTTCGTCAACCCGTTGAAATATTGAAACTATTCTTCCCAAGATAGCTAATCGAAAGTGGCGGAATTTTACCGGCTTTAAACTGTGCCCATCAATTTCGGGGAATTTTATTCAAAATCTTCGTAGAGCAGATACTTTTTCCGAATCGTTTTGAAATCTTCTATTTTTTTCTGCCACTCAGCTCTTATTTCCGGCTCACTTTTGCCGGAAACAATCTGCTCTCTAAGTCTTGTCCCTCCCGCCAATTTATCAAAAAACAAATTCTTCAAAAAGAAATTTTCTTTGTCGGGATAGGCATGATAAAAATCAATCAAATAGCTCAAATTCAAGGATTTGCGATTACCCATGGCCTCGATTTTCAACTTTGTCAGGTCATAGCCGAAACATCTTTTCCCCTGATGTTTGGGGAATTTTGCTCCAGCCATGGGTTGGGGAACAAAGCTGTAATCCCCACCCTGGAATTCCGGGGCGCCAAAAACTTGAAATTGTTTGTTTGTGCCGCGCCCAACACTCACCACTGTACCTTCAAAAAAGCAAAGGGAGGGGTACAAATAAATCGCCCGCATATTGGGCAGGTTTGGGGAGGGGTTTACGGGTAAATGGTAGCGGGTTTTGTGGTTGTAATGGTCACAGGTCACCCAAGACAAGCGACATTTTTGACCGCCCGGAACCCAACCCTCCTCATTTATCATTCTCGCGTATTCGGCAACCGTCATTCCATGGACAACCGGCACCTCGTCCATTCCGACGAAAGACCGGTGCGACTTATTTAGCACCGGGCCATCCACGTAGTGACCATTCGGGTTTGGCCGGTCCAACACCAAAAATTCCACGTCATTTTCAGCGCAGGCTTCCATCACATAGTGCATACTCGAAAGGAAGGTATAAAACCGCGCGCCGACATCCTGAATGTCAAAAAGCACCAAATCGATGCCGCGCAAATCTTCGGGCGAGGGCTTTTTCTTATTGCCGTAAAGGGAAACCACCGGAATCCCGGTTTGGACATCCGTACCGTTCTGCAACGTCTCGCCCGCATCGGCAGTGCCTCGAAAACCGTGTTCGGGGGCAAAAATCTTCTCAATTTTGACATTCAATCGCAGCAAAGTATCTACCAGGTGTCGTCCTCCAACCCGCGAAGTTTGATTGACCACCATTGCTATTTTTTTGCCCCTTATCAAGGGCAGGTACTGTAGCAATCTTTCGGCTCCGACAGTTACTTCGGAGTTAATTGTTGGCTTTTGAACCTCCTCTTTTTCCACATTTTTCCCATCATCCCCTTTTGTTTTGCCACATGCAAAATTAAGTGTTTGAAAAAGGAAAAGGAATACAACAAAAAATTTTATTTTGACAACCATATTATTTTATTTTGCGAAAAAGAAGAATTTTAATCTGACTTT
>CAZJYF010000278.1:0-5679 GCA_964549665.1 uncultured Saprospiraceae bacterium | reverse complement strand
GAAAGGCCACCACCTCATTTCGTGTCAAATCCACCTGCAGGCGTTGTTGATTTCTTTCGACAAATGTCTTCAGCTCTTCTTCGGGAAACGAAGGTGTGGTAAGTATCTCCGCCAGAAGAGGTAAGAGTTTTTCAAAATGTTTTGTCAGGCTGTAAAAAACCACATTTGAGGTATCCAAGTTGACCGGAATAGAAAAAGATGCACCATAGAAATCCAGTTCTTCTGCAATTTTGGCGGAGGTGAAATGGGCAGTTCCCTCTTTTAGCAAACTGGCTGTAGCCCTCGAAACCAATTTTTTTTGCTCATACGGTCGGCCGGCAAAAAATACAATTTCCAGTTTCACTATATCTTGCGTGCCCATCCTGGTTTCGTACACGGGAATTCCGTTATCCAGTTGGTGAAATATTGGGGGTGGTAATTTTAAGTTCGTAATTTCCTGAATTTCAGGAGCTTTTGTTCTGTTCGGCATAGCAAGGGGTGTTTTATTGCTGCAAAAATAGCATTTTGCAACGGTTAAAATTCACTACATTCGTTCTTCTTTTCAATTTTTAAAAGGAGTTTTTGGCAATAGTTGCAATTCGGAAAATTATCAACATTTTGTTGATGGATTATCCTTTTAAAAATGATAAGAAGGTTTATTTTTGTGCGAATTGGTTAAATTGACCAAATTTTTTAAAATCCATTCATCTATGAAATTCAGTATATCCTCCTTTGAGTTACTCAGAAACTTGCAAGTTGCCGGCGGTGTTATTGGCACAAATCCCGTCTTGCCTATTCTAGAAGATTTTTTATTCGAAATCCAAGGCAATAAACTCACCATTTCGGCCACTGATTTGGAAACCTCTATTACGACGCAGGTAGAAGTGATGGCAGCAGATGCGGAAGGCGCGATAGCTGTTCCGGCAAAAATACTCCTCGAAACCCTGAAAGCCCTTCCCGAACAGCCGATTACTTTTGCGGTTGATGATGAAAATTTTGGAATTGAAATCACTTCTGCCTATGGTAAATACAAGTTGGCTGGAGAAAATGGAAATGATTTCCCGGCTATTCCCGAACCAGATGCCGTAGATTCCGTCTCCCTTCAGACGGCCCAATTGAACAAAGCCATTGCAAAAACCCTTTTTGCCACCAGCACAGATGATCTGCGACTGAACATGACAGGGGTCTATTTGCAAATAGATTTTGACAAAATCATTTTCGTGGCAACCGATGCGCACAAGTTGGTGAAATACACTTTCAAAGATATTTCAGGAGAAGTTTCCACCTCTTTTATCATGCCTAAGAAAGCCTTAAATTTATTGAAAAACGCACTTCCAGCCGACGATGAAGTCGCCTTGGCATTTAACAAAGCCAATGCTTTCTTTTCTTTTGGGGACACGAAAGTGGTTTGTCGCCTGATTGATGCCCGTTTCCCGGATTACAACGCCGTCATTCCAGTGGGCAATCCAAATCTACTCACCTTGCAGCGGGCCGATTTTCAAAACTCGATGAGGCGTATTGCCATTTACGCAAACAAAACCACGAATCAGGTCATTCTCAATATTACCCAAGACAGCCTCACGATTTCGGCCCAGGATTTGGACTTTTCTAACGAGGCTACCGAACAACTCCCCTGCCACTACGACGGCGAACCCTTAAACATTGGATTCAATGCAAAATTCCTCGTTGAAATGCTAGGTGTGTTGGATTCCGAAGAAGTGAAGTTGGAGTTGGCTTCTGCCGACGGTGCAGGGATCCTGTTGCCAGGAGAAGAGACGGAAGGGGAAGAGATTTTGATGTTGGTAATGCCTGTTATGTTGGGTAAGTAGATTGTTAAATTTTTTTTCAGATTTGGTAAACCTAAAATTCGTTGAATTAAAATTTACTAAATCTGAAAGATTTCGCAAATTGGTTTTTCAGAAAAATGGAACGACCACTTGGGTTTCCCCTCCGTTCTTGATATCTATAATTTTAATCGCAAGTCCTTCGGCGGTCGGTTTTACTTCCACCTGAAAACCACCCAATTCAAAAGTGCCTTCTTTCAGACCCGAACTACCGAACTGGTTTTGAAAGACCTCCTGCGACAACCGTCCCAACAACTGGCGGTTCAAATTTTGATTAAAATCATCCAAAGGTGAATTATTGAATCCAAAATCGAAGGAAGTCGCGTTCGGGTCTTTGAAAGTATCTTGGGATTGGGCCGAACTCAGTAGCCACGAATAGTTGAAGGTGTTGCCCCCGAAAGACGGGTTCTTGGGCGTGTACTTAAAAGCTTGACCTTGGCAGGATAAACTTATCAACATTGCCCCTATCATAATTAATGAGATTGGAAATTTTTTCATAATTGATTATTTTTTGCATTTCAGAAAGAACTTCGGCAACTTTCAAATGAACCGTGACCTTTTCCCAAGCTAATAAACCTCGTACCCTGCCTGTCTGTTTTGGAGGATGTGCTGCTGTACGAAGGGTATCAAATAGCTTGCTAATTGCTTTAAGTAATCCGTTTTATCCTGCAGCGCCTGGGTAGTCAGTTTTTCTTCATTTACCCAAATGGCTACCTGAGAAGAACGTCCCGAACCCGGTAGTTCTTCGATGACAATCATGTAATTCTTTGCATTTTGGGGAGCTGTCCATTGCTGATAAAACTGGTCGTAAAATTCTTGCCCCGTCAGCGTCCGGGTACGGTTTATCAACAATCCGGTGTATTCAAAAGTACTTGTTTGCTGTTGTCCCTTGCTCTGGGCATTGACCAATACGGACTTAGCCTTGCTTGTCGCAGCGGACGTTTGACTATCTGCTTCGGCCACCGTCCAAAGTAGAATGATGAAAAAAAATGTTCGTTTCATTCGTTTCTATTTTTATGGAAATATGCTATTTGGAAATAGGGCCTTTACTGGTGTTTGCTAAAAATCAAAACCGCCGGCGCTTTGCCCTTTTGAAGAACTCTGATAGGGCTTTTCAAAGACGTTTTTTCACTCATTTCAATTTTCACTTTATTCCCGATGCCATCTTGGATGACTTGGGATTGTTTAGCTCCGTTCCCACTTATTTTTTGGATGACGGTATTGTTTACCCCGCGTTGGGCAATTTGTATTTTACCTTTGTTATTTAATGACACCACTTTTACCCTCTGGTTATTCCCCTCTTGAATAATTTGGGCTTTATTGTTGTCTCCACCCTGTCCAATGACGGTCTGGTTCGCATCTCCATTTTGCTTTACATCGAGGCGGTTAGCAGATTGCGGGAAACCCTGCAATTGGAAAACATCCATTTTATTGTCGTTGCCGACTTGTTGAACGGTGATGTTGTTTGATCGTCCATTTTCGCCACCTCCCTGATTTAAAACGTTGGCTTCGGTGACTAGCGAAACGTCGTTGGAAATCACTTGCGCGAAGCCCACTGCCGAAAAGCAGATAATAAGGGCTAAAGACAGCCAGTTTTTAATTGACATAGGCATGCTCATTTATTTTAGCAAACGGGGGAATGGAATGGAGGGTCATTGGGCCCAAAAAGGTAATCCGGTGCCTGGAAAATCCAGTTAAAATTTGTCTTAATTCGGGGGAAGAATTATCGGGGGGAAAGGCAATTTGTTAGCATAATTTAGGGTCGGAATTCACGCTAGTTTCCAAGTTTCAAAGATAGTGCCACCTTAATATGTGCATCTGTTAATTTTGGACAATTGTCGTTTAATAGTTCGTTAAAGGAATAAAATCAGAGGAGTCAGAAACAACATACTAATGATTTTAAATCACTAGCACATCACTCCTAAATTCTAAAAGCCGCTTTAATTTCATCAACCATGTCCAATTTTTCCCAAGTAAAAGTTTCAACTTCTTTAGAAATGACCTCTCCCGAACCATTTACCATTTTAACGAGTTTCACCTCCGGTTCTCTTCCCATGTGCCCGTAAGCAGCGGTGTCAGAGTAGATGGGATTGCGAAGTTTCAGTCGTTTTTCAATCGCATAGGGTCGCATATCGAACAGTTCGCTGATTTTTTTTGAGATGGCACTATCGCTTACATTCACCTTCCCTGTGCCGTAGGTATCGATGTAAATATTGGTGGGCATAGCTACCCCTATGGCATAAGAAACTTGCACCAAGACTTCGTCGCAAACACCTGCTGCCACCATGTTTTTGGCTATGTGGCGGGTGGCATAAGCCGCCGACCTATCTACCTTGGAGGGGTCTTTTCCAGAGAAAGCGCCTCCGCCGTGCGCCCCTTTGCCGCCATAGGTATCTACGATAATCTTGCGTCCCGTCAGCCCGGTATCGCCGTGGGGTCCGCCGATGACAAACTTGCCTGTCGGATTGACGTGGTAGGTGATTTGGCTGTCGAAAAGACGTTGAATTTCTGGTTTGCATTGCTCCTTTACGGTTGGAATGACAAACTCGATGACTTCGGCTTTGATTTTCGCCAACATTTTCTCATCGGTATCAAAATCATCGTGTTGGGTAGAAACGACAATGGTGTCAATTCGAATGGGTTTATTATCGTCAGAATATTCAATGGTGACCTGAGATTTGGAATCGGGTCGGAGGTATTGCATGATCTTTCCTTCTTTGCGAATAGCTGCCAATTCGACCAAAATTTTATGCGCGAGGTCGAGCGCAAGAGGCATGTAGTTTTCCGTTTCATTGGTGGCATAGCCAAACATCATCCCCTGGTCGCCTGCGCCTTGATCTTCCGGTTTTTCCCGAACCACCCCTCTATTTATGTCGGGCGATTGTTCGTGAATAGCCGACAGAACGCCGCAGGAATTGGCTTCAAACATATACTCTGACCGCGTGTAACCGATGCGCTTGATAACTTCCCGGGCGATTTGTTGAACGTCCAAATAAGTGTTGGATTTCACTTCGCCGGCAAGCATTACTTGTCCGGTTGTGACCAAGGTCTCGCAAGCTACTTTGGAATTGGAATCGAACGCCAGGAAATGATCTACCAACGCATCCGAGATTTGATCTGCTACTTTGTCCGGGTGACCTTCCGAAACGGATTCTGAAGTAAATAAATAGGGCATATGTTTTTTGATTTTAGAATGACGAATGATGCTTTTTTTTGGGATAAAAACAAGTACTTTTTTTAAGACCGCCAAAGATAGGAAAAAGGGGAATGGAGATTTAGGATTAGCCGCCATAATTTTCTCCTGATTACTTCCTTCTTCACAATTGATAGGGCGGATTTCAATTCCTTCATTTGATTTCGCAAGTCAGAAATTGTTCGATTTGGTTTTCCACAAAAATGAAACCTTCCAGCTTGTCGCCAATTTGAACGGGGCCAACTCCGGCAGGCGTTCCTGTAAAAATAATATCTCCAACCTGAAGTTTGAAAAATTGAGAGACATAGACGATGATGTCTTCGAAAGAGAATACCATGTCGGCAGTGTTTCCGTGCTGCACGACTTCGCCATTTTTTTTCAATTGAAATTCGATGCCGGGTCGCTTTACTTTTTTGACGGAAATGAAAGGACTGACGGGGGCTGAACCGTCGAACCCTTTGGCAATTTCCCAAGGGTGCCCCTTTTCCTTGCATTGTTGCTGAATATCTCGGGCGGTGAAATCTATTCCGAAGGCAACTTCCTCGTAGTATTTGGAAGCAAATTCGGGCTGCACATGCCGGTCGGTACGGCAAATTTTTAAAATGTTCTCTCCCTCTCATGGCTATTTTTTTGTTAATGTGTGTAATATGATTGGATTGATGT
>CAZJYF010000277.1:0-5721 GCA_964549665.1 uncultured Saprospiraceae bacterium | reverse complement strand
AAGCAACAAAAAAGTTAAAAAGAGGAGGAGTATTTTTTTCAAATCAAAAATTTAGATTTTAAAAATTAAAACTTGGTAAGCTGTGGAACATATGCCTAGTTTTATGAATTTATTCTTACCACTTTTTCAAGTTTGAACTCGAATTTGTTTCGATAAAATTGTCGGGAGACTTCGGTGAAAAAGACCACCCAACCGGAAGCCCGGCATGGGTCAAACCTGCCGCTTTTCTTCCCATTTTTCTTTCGGAACAAATTTTAGAGAGATAGAATTCACGCAGTGGCGGGTGTTTCTGGAGGTCAATTTTTCTCCGACAAAAACATGCCCTAAATGCCCGCCGCAACCGTTGCAGAGGATTTCCGTTCGCCTGCCGTCGGCGTCTGTTTCCCGCCTCACCGCTCCGCTTATTTCCTCGTCGAAACTCGGCCAGCCACAGCCGGAATCGAATTTGTCAGCAGATTTATAAAGTGGTGCGTCGCAACGGCGGCAGAGGTACACCCCCGCTTCTTTGTGTTGGTAATACTCCCCGCTGAAAGGTCGTTCCGTGCCTTTTTGGAGCAAGACGTATTCCTCTTTTGCCGTCAATTTGTTGTATTTCATTTCCTTTTAATCTGATTGGTAATTTCAGAATATTTCCCCAAACCCCGGTCACTACTTCGCCATTTCCTTTTTCAACTTATCCGCAAATTTTTTTCTAAATTTCGCTACTTTCGGATTGATGATGATGCGGCAATAGGGGTAATTCTGATTGTCGCTGTAAAAATTTTGGTGGTAATCCTCCGCTTCGTAGAAAACGAGGAAGGGACTGATTTCGGTAACGATAGGGTTGTCCCAAAGCGTTGGTGCGAAGTCGGTTTTCAAACGCTCAGCAATTTCTTTTTGGTCTTTATCGTGGTAAAAAATGACCGAGCGGTATTGGGTTCCCGCATCATTTCCCTGGCGATTCAGGGTGGTTGGGTCGTGAGTTGTGAAAAATACTTCTACCAGTTCTTCAAATGAAATCACCGCCGGGTCAAAGATAATTTGGGTCACTTCGGCATGACCGGTATAACCCCCACAGACTTCTTTGTAGGAAGGGTTTTTGACTTTTCCGCCGGAATAACCGGAAACCACTTTTTCTACCCCTTGCAGTTCCTGAAAAACTGCTTCCACACACCAGAAACATCCGCCGCCGAAAGTGGCGATTTCCAAACCGTCGTTGAGCATCGTCTTCTCTTTTTTTGAAGGGTTATCAGAATTACTTTTTTTGCTTTGCGCACATAGGTGGAAAGCCAAGCCAAGTAAAAGTAAGGGCAAAATTGCATATTTTTTCATAATTGAAAATTTTTGATGAAAAGTGTTCAATATTTCTACCGAATGCCAATCCGCCAGGTTAAGCTTTGGAATATAAATGATAGTTCTTTAGGAATTGTTTTGAGGGTTTAGAATACAAAACATTTTCAAAGTATAAATCTTCCACAAAAAACAGGGACCACTTGCCAAGGGAAACTAGAGATACAATCCTCCTTCCTCAATTGATGGAATTCTCCTTCAAAATGTCCGAGGCCCGTTCTGCATTTTCCGGCAAGGTATATAATTCAACCTCTCCCAAGGAGGGAATAGCCGAATCCGAAGTGCTGATGATATGGCTTACGATGCCGTTTTGTTTCAAAATATTCTCAGCCATTTTGACTTGTATCATTTGATTCGAGCTAAAAATTCTAACCCAGTTTTGTTTCATTTTTTGCGGTTTTACTGACAAGGAAATTATTTTTCAACAAGATAAACAAAAATGAGTTGTCCTACCATCCTAAATAAGAGGTGTTATGGCGTTGCCGGTTTCAGAAAATTATAATTGTTTATTTTTTTAAACTCCTGGAACCAGAGCATTTTACAAACTGAAAAGTCAGGGGCGGCTGCCAAAGGGGGTATTTGGGCTAAGAAAAGAAACAAGCGTATTCTGTAAAAAACCTCAAGAATGACTTTTAGGTCCCCTTTGTCACAGGGCCATTTTTACAGGTCGTTGAAGAATTCATACCCTTGATTGAAAATATTTTCGGGGGGAGGGAAGAGGGTTTTTCTTTGTGGGAAGAAATCACAATTTGTTCATCCAAAATTTAAAATTTAAAAATCCATGAAAAAATTATTCCAATTTGCAATCAGTCTGCCCGTCGTTTTAATGTTCTTCTTCTCTTCCTGCCAAAGGCGGGATTTGAATCTGGCCGACCTTGCGGCAAGAACCCCTGATGCCCAGCAAGCTGCACTTATCGTGCAATCGGCTATGGATGGTTCTTCAGCAGGTGCCGCCCAAGCCATGGAGCAAGCCGCCATAATTGTGGTCGACCTCCAGGCAGGTGAATATGACCAGTATTGTGGGCAACAGTTTGACACGACCCTGACACTCACCGTTAATCAACCCCTCGTGAACGCCAGCGCTACCACTCAATTTGGTTATACAATCAATTGCAACAACCTCAACATCCCAACCTCCTTCGATTTCAACGGCACCACAGATAGCAACTACGAAGCCCCCAAGTTGCAAGGGCAAGGAAATTCGGGAATGTCTTTTGTCATTACCGACATCGTGCAAAGCCTCAACCTGACCCTGAACGGCTCTTTCCAACGCGATGGAAACCAGCTACTCAAAGGTGCCGACCCCCTCAGTATGACCAGCCAGGTCAGCTTCCATCTCGTCGACTTGAAAATCAACAAGGTGAACCAAACCGTCGAAAGTGGTACTGCCACCTTCAGTCTAAGTGGTGAAACCTCCGAAGGCATACAGTTCAACTTTGAAGGCGACATCGTATTCCTTGGCGATGGGCAAGCTACCGTCACCATTAATGGTGAATCGTTTGACATACGGCTCTGACCATAGTGCCCCTTGCTCCCGGGGTTCGCCCCGGGAATTTTTTCTTCTACTCTAATGTCAAAAAAACAGAAACTGATGTTCCCCTTCTTTCACTATTTCGACCCTGTCACCGGCTACTTTTTAGCCACGCTTTCCCTGATACTTCGCTATGCCTTTGTCGCGGGCGGCGCCTATTTCATTTTCTACCAAATGAAACGGCAAAAATGGGGGTATTTGAAAATTCAGCAAGGATGGCCAAAGGCATCGCAAATTTTGATGGAAATGGGGTATTCCCTCGCCACCATTTTGATTTTTGCGCTCCTGGGAGGAATCCTGTATTTTCTGCATGAGCAAGACCTGACCCTCATATATACAGAAGTGGAAGATTACAGTTGGAGTTACCTTTTTTGCTCCTCCCTGCTGCTCATCCTAATCCACGACGCCTACTTTTACTGGATGCATCGCTTAATTCATCAGCCGCGCTGGTTCAATTTCATCCATCGCATTCATCACCTTTCGCGCAACCCCACGCCTTGGGCAGCCTTGTGCTTCCATCCACTTGAAGCCTTTCTGGAACTCGCCATTGTGCCCATCGTGGCCTTCATTATGCCGCTGCACCCCTATAGTTTGGTGCTTTTCGGACTTTGGGTACTGGTGTGGAATGTAATCGGTCACCTTGGCTTTGAATTGTTTCCTTCGGGTTTCACCAGGCATCCTTTCTTTAGATGGTTCAACACCTCAACCCACCACAACCTTCACCATAAATACAGCCGTTGCAATTACGGACTCTACTTCAATTTCTGGGATAGCCTTCTAAAGACCAACCATTCGCGGTACCACGAAATTTTCGAAGGGGTGGTCAGTAGAAAGGACTCCCGAATCGATGTTTCGGCAGGGGAGGAGGTGAAGAAAATCCGGACGAGGGTCCCTTCCCCTCACCTAGAGGGAAATTGAAGAAAAGGACAACTGAGTCTTTTCTTCTTGCTTTTAACTTCTTTTCTCGAAATTTGACTGAATTTCTTTATGTTTTTAATATCAAATAGAGTGGACAAAATTCTTTTCCGACCATCCCCATTTTAGCAAATCTTCCATCTTGTCAGGAGGTTTTGATATGGTCAGTACTTATCATAAATGGAAAATAAGCTTGGCATACCAGGCAAACCAAAATCGAAATACCACACCTCGTGGATCCTGCCAACAAACTAAACCGCACAGTGCCAAAAAGCAAGGCTTTGAAACGCTAATTGTGGTCAGCGATGATAAAATGGAAGGTATGATGCCATTCCTTCATCCGAATATTTTGCGGACCACCTCCTCCCGGCGTTGCCGGCTGATGGGCACCCGGTGCCCTTCTATTTCGAGGCAATTGCCGTCCAGAGCTTTCACTTTGTTCAAATTGACTATAAAGGATTTGTGTACGCGCATGAATCGTTCCGAAGGCAGTGAATCCTCCAAATTTTTCATGCTCCAGAGGCTGACGTAACGTCCTGAATTGCACACAAATCGTACGTATTCTTTTAGCCCTTCCACGAGCAGGATGTCATCGAAGGGAAGCTTCAGGATTTTTCCGTTCACCTTAATATTAATGAAGCTGGGAGCACCATTGGTAGTAGGTTGCCCATCAGAGAGTATGTTTTGCTTGCGCCAAATGATTTTCTCGCGGGCTTTGTTCACTGCTTGAAGGAAGCGCTCGAAGGAAAAGGGCTTGAGCAAGTAGTCCACAGCATTGAGGTCGAAGGCCTGGGTGGCGAATTCTTCGTAAGCCGTTGTGAAGATGGTGACAGGTGGGTTGTTGAGGGTTTTCAGCAAGTTGTTACCACTCAGGGCGGGCATTTGAATATCCAGGAAAATCAAGTCTATTGGTTTGGAATTTAGTATTTCCAATGCTTTGAGCGGCGATTTCACTTTACCCACTACTTTTATGTTAGGCAGTTGATCGATAAAGTTTTCCAGGAGATTGAGGGCGAGATATTCATCGTCAACGAGGAGAGCTTTAATGGTTTCCATGAATTAGATTTAAGGTAAATAAGACCTCGAACTCGTCGAGACGGTCCTTGGTAACCAAGGTATATTGGCCGGGATATTTCAATTCAAGTCGTTGAAGGATATTTTCCAACCCTACGCCACCAATGGCATCCTTCTGGTTGTCGTACGGATTTTTGGTGTTCATGGTTCGGAAAATGAGGCGTTGGCCTTCCAGCTTCAGGTCAATGTGGAGGTATCCTTTGGGATTTTCTGCCATGTCGCTATGTTTGAAACAATTTTCCACCAAAGGGATAAGGACCATTGGCTCAATCATCTTGCCATTTAGTTTTTTGTCGTACCGGAATCGGATTTCCGGTTCTCGTTCACTTCGCAAACGATACAAGTCGATGAAGCGCTTTAATTGCTCCACCTCTTTGTCCAATGGGACTCGTTCCTCTTTGCTTTCATAAATGACGTAACGAAGCAGTTTAGATAGTTGGAGCACCATTTTTGGTGTTTTTTCCGAGCGCATCACCGCCAGTGAATAGATGTTGTTCAGGGTGTTGAATAAAAAGTGAGGGTTGATTTGACCTTTCAGAAACTGCAATTGCGCTTCTTTCTGACGGTTGATGATGGCAAGGTTCCGGCGTTCGTTTTCGAAGCGCCTTTTCAATATTTGATAAATGGTGCTCATCATCATCACGGAGAGATTAATGGCAACGGAGGTTATCCAAAAAGCCTTGGAAAGGTTGAAAGTCCTTCCCTGGATATGAATTTCGGGGAAGAGCGAATTGATGGTTGCCCTCAAAAAGCTAAAGCCCGCCAAACAAACCAGTGCCCATAATAAATAGGTCGCATAGGCGCCGTGCTCCAAGTGCCGATCTACCAGCCAGATGTTGAGGTAAAAAAGCACCGCCATGAGGCCAACATTA
>CAZJYF010000276.1:0-5734 GCA_964549665.1 uncultured Saprospiraceae bacterium | reverse complement strand
CCAAACCAATTGTAGCGATTCCGGGCTACCCAATCGTAAACGGCATCCCGAATTGGGCGTGGGATTATTTTAAAGATGTACAAAACCAACCAGATTCCGCCTACTTTTCTAACCACTTGAAAGACCACCTCCGAACGCCTAAAAGCCCGCCCGCCATCAATCAGGACGACGGTATTGAGTTCGCTATCCGGTAAATGGAATTGCTTCAAAAGTCGCTTCCCCGTTTCCGATTGAAGCGAAGAAAAGCGGAATTTTCCACGGGAGTCAATTTTGATAATAAACCGCACCGTAGCGTGGCAAAAATTGCAGACGCCATCGAAGAGAAGGATGGGGTGGGGGAGTTGGTTGTGGTTTGATAATTGGTTCATTTACCACGAGAAATAATTTCAATTTCACGCTTTCTTAGAAGGATTGACATCAATAGACTTTCATGGCAAAAGGTAGCAATAGCGGCTAAAAAGGGATAAAGACCTGACTGATATTGTAACAAATATCTTCTCTTTCTCAATTTGCCTTTGACACAGATTAATGAACAGTCTCGTTACATATAGTAATATTAATCCTCACTTTTTTTCGATAAACCCAACCCGAAACCAGTTCCTGCGACAAATGATAATATCGCCGTAACCAATGGAATAAGAACTTCTTTATCATCTTTGAAATAAACGACGAGAAATACTACAAATGCAAGTATGATAACCAAAATTAGCAAGTTGTAATTTCTTTGACCTTTTCTTTCAACCCTATCTCGTTTATCTTGAGAATCAGAATTATCAATAAGTTTAGTAATGTGTTCACTTGTAACTTTCTCCGCAAATGGGGTTGAATGTCTTGTAATACTTGCTTCAAAAAGTGACCTTTTAAACAACCCAATTACCTTGCCTTTGTCTTCGTCTGGCATTGTTTCAACTACGTCAAGTATCTCCTTGTCAATAAAATCGGAACTCGTTTCTTTTGCCTCTTCTTCTGGAGTGATTTCTTGGTTCTCGTTTTGTTTTTTATTGTCTTTTTCCATAAGAAAATTACAATTTAATTAGGTCCCTAAAAAGGTGGTCTAATTCCCTATCAACTTTATTCGTTATATACACTTCCATTAGCGAACTAATGACGTTAACAAGTATCTTCCGTTTCGCACTATCTAATCTTGACAAAGATTTTACTAAAGGCTTTAATTCCTTATAAAAATGTGAATCAAGTTCTCGACTTGGGGCAGTTTCAAACCTATTGAGTAAATCCTTGTATTCAAAATCCCACATCAATTGAGCCATTACATTTCTATTGCTATTTACAAGCGACTTTTTCATAGTTTAATCGGTTAACTTAATTTAAGATTCTAAATTCTCTTAATTTGATAAAGTTAGCTACAAGTGTCAATGCAAAATACCTGTTTTAATAAATACCAATACCAAAAAATTAATAAAAATTAGCGATTAGGTTAATTTATTGAATTTGATTTTTAACAAAAATATGCTTTCTAAATTATTTACTCCAATAAATTAATGCCAATTTTAAAAAAAATTATAATTACATAAAAACAAATGCCTGTCTTTTGAGATTAACCCTTCCAAAATTCGACTTAGTGTAAACTTGTATAAAGTCACCTAAAGTTATTGCAAACAAATAGGTTCCTTGTGCTAAAACGTCGCAGCCACCTGCGCCCGCCCCACATGCACGACTCTCGAAATGCCCGTTTTGCGGCCTTCGTAACTCACATTCAGTTGTATGTTTTTGGCCAGTCGGCGCTCGATGGTCAGATTCCAGAGGAAGTTGTTTCCATTTTGCAAGCCATTCAAAAAGGCAAAGCCCACCGGCGAATTGGCTTCCCCGTCGAAGCTAATTTTCACAAAAGAAAACTCCGAACGGATGGAGGTCGTCGAAGTGCGGTTGAAGGTGGTTTCCATTTTAAAATCGTGGGTGCTCGAAGATTCTCCATCGGCAACCTGCGTATTTTTGCTGCTTTCAAACCGATAGGACAAAACGGTGCGGAAATTTTTAACCGGCAACCAGGTAAAGGAGGGCTTCAATTTAAAGAAGCGAATGTTGTAGCGCTTGTTCTCAAATTGCGCCGACCCCTGCCGCCGTCTTCCCCGTGCATATTCCATTTTGGTACTGATGGTGCGGGTGATGTTCCATCGCCCCTGAAACGATTGTTCGGTATTGCGGCGGCTTTCGAAGCCCGTGGTCAGAACGACCTTGGATTGGTTGTCCGTCAAGCCGATTTGGAAGTCGTATTTGGGGTCTGCCCGGTTGAAATAGAAGATGTTGCGGATCGTCGAACGGACGGAAACGAGGGAGGTGTCCGCCACGTTCAATTGGAAGGGATTCCAGGGAGAGACGCCGTCCCCGTCTTTGACCTTGCGGGTGATTTGCAGCGAAGATTGGGTAGATAATTTGCTCGCAAATTTCCGAAATCCTTCTTTGTTGAACCACACGGCACGGGGTTCGATGCGCAGGCTTTGATTAAATTGAACGTTGTTGGTTCGGATGAAATCGTCTGTCAGAATAGAAACACGGACGGCATTGGCGAGGTCTTGAAAAGGCGCAATTTCGACCTCATCCAACTGCACTTTGCCGTCGCCATTGTCGTCTTCCCACAGATGCGTCCCTTGCCCGGCAGGCACTTCGAGGAAGGTAAATTCTACCTTTCGTTCCTGCCCCGATCCGATTTCGTAGCTCGTATTCGATCGAATCGAGCCTTTGAAAAGATTGAGCGCGTAGTCCAATCGACCGAGGTAAGTTTGCTCCGGTTCTTCCTTGGTGAGGGTAGAATCTTGGATGGTCAGTTGGCGGAAAGTGAAATTCCAGCCCAGCCGGGAAATGCGGCTTTGCTTCCAGTTTCCCTCCACATTCAGTTCCGTGGCCCGGGTGGATTGCCCGAAGACTTTATTGCGTGGCAAGTGGTCGAAGCGCTGTTTGAAATGGGTGGAAAAAGTGAATTTTTCGCTCTCCGGACTTTGGAAATATATTTTGTAGAGGTCGTAAAAGAAGCTGTTGTTTTGGAGCGTATCCGATCGGCCGCTTTCGACCGTCTTGGCGTAGCGTTGGTTTTTTTCCCGCTCGCTATAAACGCCTAATTTCCAATAGCTCGTGCCTGTGGTATCCTTGAAAAGCGGAATGGCAAAATTGAATTTCGGACGAAAAAAGCGACTCTCTTCAGTGGGTGTAGCCGTGTTCAGTAAATTGGCTTCCAGCCAAATATCGTAGCCCTTTTGGTGGTAGTCGTATTTGGCAAAATGCTTCGTGCCGGTGTAGAGGGAATCCCGAAAAAAGCCGCTGAATTGGTACTGCAAACTACCTTTTTCTTTGCTTCTCAAGGTAAAACCGCCCTTGCCGATATGTTCGGTCGCTTTGGCATTGGTGCCGAGGTTCCAGTCCCGGGTAAATTCTGCGGGGCGGTAGGGGTTGAGGGCTTTAAATTTATCCTGCACGAATTCGTAGCCGAGTTTGGTTTCCAATTGCCAGGCCTTTTCGCCCCTGCCCAATTCAAAATTATTCCGAAAGCTCGTGAACGCCGCCAGCCCATAATTGTCGCCGTCGTCCTTTGAAGAGAGGCGATTGAGGTCGTAATTGCTGATAGCTACTTCCGTCCGAACGCTTGCGCTTTTGGAAAACTGATACTCCCCTCCCAGCGTGAACATCTGCTGTTGTTTGGGCGCTGCCAATCGCCTGACCGGTTCGTGGTCGCCGTTCCTGCGCCCGTCGGGGTCCGGGGCTATCCATTTGTAAACCCTGCCGTTGGCAATGGATTTGGTGTCCAAAATATAATTGCCCTTGCCCAAGCCCACCAAAGAAAAGCCGGCCGAAAATATGGCGCTGTCGGGGTTGGTGGAAAACACCAACACACTGTCGTAAGTTACCCCGTTGACGACCGTATCCACCATCTTGTACAAAACCCGGAAAGCGCTGAAATCGAGGACCGTATCGATGCTGCTGACCACCGTATTCTGGAAGGCATCACCGGCTTCACTCAATGCCGAGGCTTCCGCATCTGTGAATTTATCATCCACAGGACGCTTGCCATCTTGTTCGGAGAAGACGTTGAAATGGAGGCTTAGTTTGTCCTGCCGGTAATCCATATTCAGGGCGTACATGGAACGCAGAAAATTTTGGTCGGAATATTCAAAATCGACGATGATGCGGCTGTCTTTGGTAATCAACCGCTTCCGCGTAAACTCGATGTCCCCCGCGTTGTAATCGATCACATAATCTTCTTCCAGCCCCCGTTTGAGCAACTCCCCGTCAATCCAAACCTTCTCCGTTCCCGCCAGCACGATGATGAAGCGCTCGCCATCCGCCCCTTCCAATTTGTAGGGTCCCTGATTGCCTTCGATGGCGCGTAGATTGTTCCGGGTAAACTTCCCCCGGGCAACCGCCAGGCTGACCTTGGTGTCCAAAACGCCTTTGTTTTCCAACACTTTCGATTCATTGCTGAAGGTCGCCCCCGACAGTTTTTTGAAGTAGTTCAAAAAATAACTGTTCGGTCGAGCGAGTTCGTAATCACCCGCAATCAACTTGTTTTTTTTCTTGGTGATTTGGATGAATATCTTGTCGAATTCATTCAACTGCTGCGTATTGCCTTCGGGTTGCAGCGGAATATTTTGGTCTGAAATAGCCGCCAGAATTTCCATCCCATCACCCAGATTGCCCGCCATTTGGAGGTTGAAACTCGAATTCAGCACCAGATTTTGGCTGTTGCCAAAGGAGATGCCGCGGGCAAAGTTTCCGTTGTAATCCAACCCGTTAAATTCCAACACCCCTTCTTCTTCTTTGTATGGGTCGTAATCGAACCCGATGACTGCCCCCGTCTTGTCCACCTTAATTTGAGAAGTGTCGAGGTGGGAAAAGGTAGCTGTGAGATTGTAAGGCAACACCCGGTAATGCACGGTGACGATGGCGTTTGGACGGGCAATTTCTCCGGAAAAACGAATCGCATTGTTTTGGAAACTATAAAAATCAGGCGCTATTTTTTTTCCCGTTTTCGCCTCGAAGACCTCCACCGAAGCGGGCAAGACGGTCAAACTATCCAACAACTGCGGGCTTTCGAGCGCGGGCATGATTTTGCTGCGCCGGTTGCTGAGTTCTTCAATTTGGGCGGAGAGGCAAGTGGGAATTAGGGTAAAAAATAATATGTACTGTAAAAATTTCGCCATACTTATCGAACTGCACGATTCCTGCTTTTAGGGGATTTTCTTCTAAAATAAAAGATACCTGACTTTAGCAAACGAGTACTGCATAAAGTCGGCAATACGGGGATTGAATGGCTAAAACCTGTTGATAATTGAAAGTCAGTCAAAGTTTCAAACTTCAATCGCCTACCCAACCCAATGTCGTAACGAGGAAGCAGATATGGCCAAAATAGTAGCTCAAGATTATTTAAAATTAATTCCAACTGTGAAACATTCTCCACAGGGATTTTTATGGTCATCCTACGACTCTGAAGCTGATGTGCTTTATATTAATTTTAAAAAACCGAGTCATGCTACGGACAGTGAGTTAACAGATGATGATATAATTATCCACTATGAAGGTGAGTACATAATTGGTTTTACTATCTTACACGCTAGTAAACGATGATAAGGAACGATGATGAAATACCCCCGATATCCCAAGTCTTCTCTTCATAAATAAAAGCAGTTGATAGTTGAAGTTTGGAATCTTCAACCGCCTACCCAACCCAATGTCGAAACGAGCAGAACGACTTACTATTCCTACCCAAACCCTTGCCCTTCATACG
>CAZJYF010000275.1:0-5737 GCA_964549665.1 uncultured Saprospiraceae bacterium | reverse complement strand
AATCAGGCGCAGTACCGCTTATATGTGGCTTTGGGGAATAATTTGTAAAGAAGCTTTGTTGGTACGAAAATAACCTTTTTGAAGATGGGAACTGTTTTTGAAATATGCCAAAAAATTATTATTTTTGTTTGGCAACCGAAAAAATAGCGTCCGGTTTTTCGGATATGAAATAAAGAAGAAAATGGAGACATTTCATACTTTTCTTTGTCGTATATGTGCAAAAGTGGTAATACCGAAGCCACTTAAACATAAGAGAGGATTTAATCACCAAAAACAATTTACCATGAAAAAACTTTCCGAAAACTTTCTTTCTTTCTTTCTTTCTTTACATTACTCTGCCTAGTTTCCTTTTCTTCCTGTTCCGATGATTTATTAGAAGAAGCTCCCCTAAAAGCTACTACTTCGGCTGACGTTTTAGCTGATGGCGATTCCGGTATTCAAATTACTGAAGTTTTAGAAGATGGTTCTTATACGTTTACATTTGATAAAGACCTGCTTCCCGATAAGATTGAGCCAAGTTCGTTAGCAACCCGGGAGGATGGGAATGAAAAAAGTACTCTTGATTGCTGTCGGATTGAATATACCGGTTATGGTCTTCCTCCCATACCGGGGTTTCCTGCATCTGTTCTTTTTGAGGAAGATAGATATGTGAGACCGAATGCTGTTGATTACCGCGTTCATATTAAAATCTGGTTATCAGGTGTACTAATACACGACCATTTATACCTTGATTTTCCCGATACTTCAATGCCATGTTTTACAGTAGGTAGGGGATTGGCCATAAATTTGGGTGACTGTTCTGGTACTGCAACAGTTACGGCAGATAAGGTATGGTTACCCGCCGGTTCACACAATTACATCACTTGCAGTAGTACATTCGGGTCATTTGAATACCCTGGTGATCCTAATATCTGCCCTGACCAGTAATTTATAGATTAATATTGGCAAAGCAGGGCGCCTTTGCCAATTTTGGTTCTTGAGGTGAATCTATTGAAGGCAGAAAAAAAGCTTTGATTATTAAGGCTGTCTCAATGGTTACCAACTGATTCACTTCATGAGCCCCAATTTCAACCCATAACCTGTAGAAATATTTCCATGAAAAAGTTTATTCCTTTGTTGCTAATAAACATAGCGTTTTCGCTGCAATATTCCTTTTGTCAGGAGCTTAGAATAGTAGCAATTAGCGAAACTTTTAATACTACTGACACAATAGTTGTCGGTTTGCGTGAGGACGCTACATTGGGTATCGACCCAGAACTTGGTGAGGAGGATATTTCTGACCAACCGCCATTCGGTAGTCTGGATTTGAGAGTATTGCAAAGAGACTCAAGCAACTTTGTGTGTTTTTTTTCAAACGAGGGTGATAATACGTCTTTATTTTTTGAAGATAGTTTTGATTCCAAGGTCAATTTCCACCCCAACACTTCTAATTCGCCTTTAAATGGGCTGTTTCAGGTACAGGTGAATACTAACGACCAGTTTATTACTTATCAATTTCAAAGCGACCGGGAATTGAGTTCGCTTTTTGAATATGTTATTATATCTTTTGATTCCTGCCTAGTCGTAGATATCGATAACCTCCCGCCTTTCTTTGGTTCTCCCGGAAATCTTTTTGTATTAAATGGAGTTAGTATCAAGAATATTATCGTCAAATTCAAAGGGGAAACTACCACGGCTTCTCAGGAAGTATTAATCAAGAAAGGAATAAAAATTTATCCTAATCCATTTGATGATTTACTGGTTTTGGAAAATTCAAATAAGGAGGAAGGTTTAGTCGAAATATTTGACATCATGGGCAGGAAAATTCAGACAGAACGATTGCGGAATATAGCTCATTTGGAGATGAATACTTCCCTTTGGCAGCCCGGCATTTATTTTATTCGGGCGCTGGATGAATTTAATAATCCTGTCGGTCTGAAGAAGATGGTTAAAACCGGAAGGTGAGAAATTATTCTCGACCCGACAAAAAATATTTTTCATAATATGAATAGCTTTTAAAAAAATAAAAGTGCAGAATTAAGGGCGTTACTTCAAGTAACACCCTTAATTTTCCAAACTCATATTATTGTTTTTGATTTTTGTCGGGTCGAGTGGAGAAAGTAGCAAAATAGGCGAATCATCGATTAAAAAATATTGTTGGGATATGGTTGATGTTAGGAAGCGGCGCTCCATTACTTTTCTAACAATGCTATTTGTCGTAACTTCTTTATCGGCCAGACATATAATTGGAGGTGAAATCACATATGAGTGTTTGGGTGAGGAGAATTACCGCATTACAATGCATGTTTACAGAGATTGTGATTGCAATAACTGCGCTACTTTGGGCGCTGCTGATTTTGCCATATATCTTTGCGGGAAAACAATAGCCTGCGAAAGCCTGACACAAGCAAGCCCCTTTACCACTATCGAAGATGTGCCTATTTTGGAACTTAAAAATGTGCCTCCTCCTGAAAATCCCTGTATCATAATGCTTCCTTTCGTATGTGTTGAAGAAGGAATTTACCGATTTGAAGTTCATCTGCCACTTTCTGAAGAGACTTATCATATTGTATATCAGCGGTGTTGCCGCAATGAAACCATAACCAATATTATCAACCCAAGTGATGCAGGAGCAACATTTAGTGTAGAAATATTACCGCTTGCGCAGGAAGAGTGCAACAATAGCCCTGTTTTCAATGATTTTCCACCGACAGTCATTTGCGTAAACAAACAGCTTAATTTCGACCATTCGGCCACCGACCCCGATGGTGACCAGGTGGTTTATTCGTTGTGCAGCCCCTTGCTGGGAGGGGGACCAATCGGCGTAGGCATCCCGGGTGATGAGACCCAATGCGGTGGCGTCCGGCCAAGCCCTCCCTGTCCCCCTCCCTTTGATGACGTGCCCTTCGTTTTTCCGGTCTATGACGCTCAATTCCCCATGGCAGGAAATCCTGTTGTCAGCATAGACCCAAATACCGGAATGATTAACGGTGTTCCCGAAATACGGGGGCAATTCGTAATAGGGGTTTGTGCCACTGAATTCCGGGATGGAGAGTTGATGGGTAGTATTCGACGGGACTTTCAATTCAATGTTATCTTTTGTGAAGCCATTGTCGAGGCAAAAATCGAAGCGGATGAAAGGCCGAGTTTCAATGAATTTGTCGTCAACTCATGCGGCGGCCCCACCGTCAATTTTGTCAATCAGAGTACCCGGGAAGTTTTTATTAATGAATGGATGTGGCAATTTGAAATAGACAGCCAAATACAAACTTTTCCTGAATGGAACCCCACGGTAGTTTTCCCGGAAACGAACAGAGAATATGAGGGCAGGTTATTTTTAAACCCCGGCACAGAATGCGGCGATAGTGCCATTATCCATGTTCGCATCTTTCCCGAAATTCAAGCGGATTTTTCCTCCACCATCGATTCATGTTCCGTTTCGACAGCAGCTTTTACAGACCGTTCTTTTATCGAGGCAGGGCAAATTTCTTATTCCTGGAATTTTGGAGATGGGGACAATTCTACTAATATCAACCCTTTGCACGAGTATTCTTTTCCGGGTGAATTTCCCGTTACGCTAACTATTGCCGATACCAACAATTGTGAGGACTCTCATACTCAAATTATCTCCTATTTTCCTATTCCTCCAATCGAGGTTATTCCAAACTCTGTATTAGGTTGTGCTCCCTTTGAAGTGTTTTTTGACAATAATTCTACTCCTATCAACGAAGATTACGATATTATCTGGAATTTTGGCGACGGCCAAACAGATACGAATTTCAGCCCCGGCCATACCTTTACCGATACCGGAACTTTTACGATAAGTTTGGCGATTACCTCGCCTAATGGATGTAGCGCAGATTCTGTTTTCGAGGATTGGATTCAGGTATTGACTTCTCCCGTTGCTGATTTTACTTTTACGCCCGAACGCCCAAGTAATATATCGCCAACAGTGGAATTTTTGGAGCAATCAACGAATGGAATAAGTTGGAAATGGGATTTTGGAGGAATTGGCATTTCATCAGAACCAAATCCAAAGTTTACTTTCCCTGACACAGGGCTGCACACTATTCAATTAATCGTTTTGCACCAAAGTGGTTGCACAGATACCATCGTAAAACAATTGGACATCATTCCAGAAGTGCGCTACTTCCTGCCTAATGCTTTTACTCCTAATGCCGATGGGGTAAATGATGATTTTCGCGGAAATGGTCAGTTGGAAGGTATCAGGAATTTTCGTTTTACTATTTGGAGTCGCTGGGGACAGCTTTTGTTTGAAACCAACAACCCAAATGAAGCCTGGGAAGGTCGCAATAATAATGTGGGTGAAGTATTGCCAAACGGTGTTTACACCTATTGGATAACTTTTACTGGACCTCGCGGAAAAAAGTTCGAGCGTAAGGGATTTGCCACTTTAATTCGCTAAGTTCGCGATATTTCAACATTAAAAACACTTGTAAATTAGATTCGAAATTCATCTTTTGGAATTTTTTTCCCTTCTCCAAAAACGAAATTCAATTTTACTTTAAGCGCCTGATTGATGACTATCTTAAAAAAAATTGAATCCAAAATACTAGGCGGGCAGGCCTTGAAAACAACGCTTGCCAAATGGAAGGCAGCCGGAGAGAAAATCGTCTTCACCAATGGCTGCTTCGATTTAATTCATTTTGGACACCTTAGCCTGCTATGTCAGGCAAGAGATTTGGGCAGCCGTCTGCTCGTCGGTTTGAATTCCGCAGACTCGGTGAAGCGGCTGAAAGGACCTGGGCGTCCCATCAAGGACGAGATGACCCGGCAATACCAATTAGCCGCTTTGGAATGCGTGGATGGCGTTGTCGTTTTTGAGGAAGACACCCCCCTGGAGTTAATAAAATTGGTGCAGCCGGATGTTTTGGTTAAAGGCGGCGATTGGAAACCTTCTGAAATTGTGGGGGCTGATGTCGTGTTGAAAAAGGGTGGAGAAGTGCATAGTTTGCCTTTCGTTGAAGGTTTTTCCACCTCCAAAATTGAAGAGAAAATCAAGCAATTCCGATAGTTTAAATTTCTCAAAAGACCCGATTTGCAAATTGCCGATTCGATTTGCAAGATTTCGATTTGATTTGCGAAATCTTTCAGATTTAGTAAATCTTTGATTCGTTGATTTTAAATTTACCAAATCTTTGAGATTTTGCAAATTGAAGGTGGTAGGATTTTATGAGCCTGCTTCTCAAAAATGAGCAAAGCCAATGAAAATAAAGCACCTTATTTCTTACCTCGAAACCATTGCCCCGCCCGGCTTGCAGGAAAGCTACGACAACGCCGGGCTGCTTATTGGAGACCCCGACGAAAGGCTCCACGGAGTCCTTATTTGCCTCGATTCGACGGAGGCGGTGGTGGCTGAGGCTATTGAATTGGGTTGCAATCTAATCCTTGCGCACCATCCGATTGTTTTTAGGGGACTGAAACGGCTGAATGCCCGCACCTATGTGGAACGGGTGGTACGGGATGCCATCAAAAACGATATTGCCATTTATGCCATCCACACCAACCTCGACAACGTTTACCAGCATGGGGTGAATGCTAAAATTGCCGAAAAATTGGGATTGGTAAATACCCGGATACTGTCTCCAAAAAGCGATTTGAAAAAGTTGGTCACATCTGTTCCGGCAACTCAAATTGAAACCCTTCGGGCGGCTTTTCTTGGCGCCGGTGCCACGGAGGTCAGGTCTTTTGAAAACCCGGTCATAACGGTGCATAGAATAGGCAGCCTTGAGGAGGG